>QMTB01000137.1 GCA_003649845.1 Thermoplasmata archaeon
CTCAAGAACCTTCCGAGAGCCGGCCCGTTGATGGAGACCATCGACATTCTGGGTGAGGAGGAGAAAGGAGGGGAAGATATCCTCCAGCCGGGCCAGAGCATAGTGGCCGGGGTTCGGCTCTGCTTTGAGGATGATCGACTGGCGATAATGGTACCACTCCCAGACCAGTTTGGGATCCCGGGCAAATGCCTCGGGAGTGGCAAGATCGGTTGGGCGATACCGCCGCCAGAGTCCATCCCTGCCCCGGAAGGTCGGTATTCCGGAGTCGGCAGAAATACCGGCTCCGGTCAGGACGAAGAGGGACCGTTTCCCCTTCAGCTCACGGATAAGGGCCTCGATCTCAACTGACCGCATCCCGCCTCGACATCCTTACCCCGACTCTTCCTGATGGTGACGGTCTTGTGAGCGGTGCGGAGAAGTTCATAAAAACTCATCATCTCATCCTCCTCAGGGGGGAGGAGATCACAACCATCGATCGGGTTGTAGGGGATGAGGTTGATCTTGCATTTGAGCTTCTTAACAAGCCTGATGAGCCTCAGCCCCTCTTCCTTTGTGGTATTCAGACCCTGGAACATAACATATTCGATGGTAACCATCCGGTTGGTCATTGCCACATATCGGTGGAGGGCAGCAATAACCTTTCTTATCGGATAGCGACGATTTATCGGCATCAGGAGGCTCCGGATTCGATCAGTAGCGGCGTTGAGGGAGACGGCCAGTTTGATGGGGAGAGGGAAATGGATAAGTCTGATGATTCCCTCTGGTATTCCCGCCGTGGATATCGTCATCCGCCGCGCCCCGATATTGGGGCCGAGATCGTCATTCAGGATCTCAACCGATTTTAAGACCTCATCGAGATTGAGCATCGGCTCACCCATCCCCATAAAAACGACATGGGAGATCCTCACCCCCTCCAATCGCTGGATGGTGACAACCTGATCGGCGATCTCCCAGGCCCGCAGATTGCGGATGAATCCCGACCTACCGGTTGCACAGAAATGGCAGTGGAGTGGACAGCCAACCTGGACCGAGACGCAGACCGACCGCCGGGAGGGTTCGGGCATATAGACCGACTCGATACCAACACCATCCTCAAGCTGGAAAAGATACTTGACCGAACCATCCTGGGCCGGGATCTGCTTACAGACCTTCATCTGACCGATACGGAATCTTCTTTTCAGCTCGGCCCGATAGCGTTGGGCAAGATTGGTCATCCCATCAAACTCAATCGATCCTTTCTGCCAGAGCCACTGGAAGATCTGATCGGCACGGTAGGTTTTCCATCCCAAGGAGGTAATTAGATCCTTCAGTCCCTCTCGGGTGAAAGATTTAAGATTTATCCTCGATGAGATCATTAAATCTTTTCTTAAGATACTCAACGATCCCTTCCCGATCCTTGGGGAAGAGAAGAAATAGGCCTCTAAAATTGTTGAGGAAGGTGGGTCGAGAGAATGGTGAGAAGAGGACACCATTTTTCAGGATGTAGATCCTTCGGAATTCGGAGAGGGGTCGATAGTAACTATAGATGAATCGCTTCACCCTTATCCCCTGCTCATCGATTCGATACTCAGTGGGGATGAAGAAGGAACCGAGTGAGACAAAGAGGATGAGGATACTGAAGATAGCCCAGAAGAGTCCCGCAGTGATGAGGAGGTAATAACTCACCCCACCGATGATAATCAGGGCCAGGATCATCTTGCCTCTTGCTTCCGATGCCGGATGAACCCTCCAGCTCATAATTTGCTGGGCCCGGCAGGATTCGAACCTGCGACCAACTGATTATGAGTCAGCCGCTCTAAACCAGCTGAGCTACGGGCCCAGTAGCATTATAATCATCCCCCCGTTTAAGTCAACAGAGGAGCCGGGTGAGCCCCGCCGATCGGGCCCAGGTAACAACCCGATCATATTCCGATCTGGTGATACGGCGTGAGAGGGAGGGATGGCGGTGGGCAAGGTAGCAGGGTCGGTACTGATCCATGATGTTGACATAGCTGTGAGGGGAAAGCTCTTGAGCGATAAAGCGGAGCACTCTTTCCGATCCGGCCAATTGATCGGGGAGGACAAGATGGCGGATGAGCATCCCCCGCTGGGCAATACCCTCCTCGGTCACAAGGTCACCCACCTGTCGGTGCATCTCCCGAAGGGCCTCTCGATTTATCCGCCAGTAACCCTTTACCCCGGAGAGCTGCTCACCGATCTCATCATCCCCGTATTTGGCATCGGGCATGTAGATATCGATGATCCCTTCTAAAAGCCTAAGGACAGAGACTGAATCATAGCCGCCAGAATTATAGACGATCGGGAGATCAAGCCCGAGATCGATCGCAATCGGGAGGGCCTCGATGATCTGAGCGATAACATGGGTTGGTGAGACGAGATTGATATTATGACAGCCCATCCGTTTCAGCTCGAGCATAAGACGGGCAAGCTCCTCCTTCTCCACCTCCTTACCCATCAGTAGCTGACTGATCTCATAGTTCTGGCAGAAACAGCATTTGAGGTTACAGCCGGAGAAGAAGATCGTTCCAGACCCGAAACGGCCAACCAGGACCGGTTCCTCTCCAAAGTGGGGGCCATATGAGGAGACGATCGCCTTCCTACCTACCCGACACACACCCCGTTCATCTTCGAGTCGATTAACCCGGCACTCGCGCGGACAGAGATCGCAACTTGCCAGCCTCGCCCTCAGTTCGGCCATCTTCCCCATCAACTCCCCTCGGGAGATAAGAAGATAAGAAGGCCTCATCGGTGAGGGGTTGACAATCTCCCACTATCTGATAAAATTTGGCCTCCGGGCCTATAGCTCAGTTGGTTAGAGCGCACGCCTGATAAGCGTGAGGTCAGTGGTTCGAATCCACTTAGGCCCACTAATAAGCCCCTTTTCTTTTTATTACTGCAGGTATGGTTTTGATCAGTATCTTCAGATCTTTAAGATAGGACCAGTGTCTGATATACTCGAGATCGAGGCGGACCCGCTCCAAGTAGGTGGTATCGCTTCGACCGGAGATCTGCCACTGTCCGGTGATACCAGGGGTGGTGCGGAAGACCAGGAGTGACCGTTTCTTGTAAATATCGATCTCATCGGTGATGATCGGTCGATAGCCGACCAGGCTCATCTCGCCCTTAAGGACATTGATGAGCTGGGGTAGTTCGTCCAGACTCCACTTCCGCAGGATGGCACCGATCTTGGTAACCCGGGGATCGTTTCTGATCTTGAAGGTGCGGAGAAACTCTTCCCTCAGCTTGGGATCGGACTCCAGAATCTCCTTGAGCCGGCGCTCGGCATCATTGAACATGGTGCGGAATTTATAAAGCTTGAAATAATTGAGCTCTCGGCCAATCCGATTATGGGTGAAGAATACCGGTCCTTCGGAGTCGAGCTTGATCAGGACCGCAATTACCAAGAATATCGGCCAGCTTAGAGATAAGAGAATCACAACAAGAACGAAGTCGACGGCCCGCTTGATGCGCCGATTTATCCCGTAGAGGGGTGAAACAGTGAGATGCTGGAAGAGATAACCGAAGGCATAGGTGATAAGAAGGGCGGAACGGAAGATGATAAACTGGATGAAGTAGCGCTCGGCCATGAGTTTGACCCAGGGTAGTTTCTCCTTAGGTAGCGGGGTGAGTATGATCACCTCCACATCGTGGACCTTACCAAACTCATCACTGTGGGCATTGAGCCAGAAACCGAGCTTGGAGAAAGGGACAAGTTCCTTCACCCGAAACCCTAAGAGATGGGCAACTCGCTGATAACGGTGGTATTCCCGCCTCCCAACCAGGATTGCCGGTATCGGAAAGAGGTGGCGAAGGAGGATATTGAGAGGGACAAGGAAAATGTTGACCAAGAGCCACTGGGTGATCCAGAAGGGTAAATGATGTATCATCCTCATCGGTAGACCGGTCAATCTCTCAACCACTACCGAGATGATGAAGGTGAATAAGAGGATGATCTGGGTTGAAACCCTTAGCCCATAAGAAGGACGATGGAGGGAGTCGTAGGCGCCGAGGAAATAGCCGGTAAGGATAAGGATAATTGTAAAGATGAGTGAGGGGATAAAATCATAACTGCTGAGATAAGCGGTGGCCAGGACACCGCCACCGTCGCATAAAAAAATGACCAGAAACCGGATGGTCTCAATATGCATAAGGGATTTTAAAAATCATCCCACCAGAGTCAAGTCCTTCACTTGACAGGAGAGGAATGAGCTTTAGAATCGGACATGGCTCAGATGGCGCAGGTCATTGAAAAGCTCAATCAGAATGGATTTCATGCCCAATTCTTTTCCGATATCACCTCAGGGGTTGAGTCACTGATAGCAATGATCCCCGAAGGAGCAAGGGTTGGAATTGGTGGCTCCGTCACCGTCCGCGAGCTTGATATCATCAACCTTCTGAAACAGAAGGGGTGTACGGTAGTAGAACACTGGACTCGGCAGGAAGAGGATGATGATCATCTCCGACGTGAGGCCTTGAGTTGCGAGTATTATATCTCCAGTGCCAATGCAATTACCGAAGCCGGCCATCTGGTAAATATCGATGGAATCGGTAATCGGATTGCTGCCCTGGCCTATGGACCGAAGGTGAAGTTCATTGTGGCGGGAAGGAATAAGATCGTGAAGGACCTTGCCGCCGCCCTCTGGCGGATAAAGAATGTTGCTGCCCCTCCCAATGCCCGGAGGGTCGGCCTCCCCACCCCTTGCGCCGAATCC
>QMTB01000138.1 GCA_003649845.1 Thermoplasmata archaeon
ATTCTTTGGAGTGGGTAGATATAGTGGAACATTGGGGTTCAAGGTTTGCCTTTATCATGGCAGCGGTTGGTTCAGCTGTAGGTCTAGGAAATGTATGGCGTTTTCCGTATGTATGTTATAAGAATGGAGGTGGGGCTTTTCTTATACCCTATTTTGTTGCGTTGTTTACAGCAGGTATACCTTTGATGATATTGGAATTCAGTCTAGGGCATTGGAGTCGTAGTTCTCCTCCAAAGGCTTTTAGTAAAATCGCTAATAAATGGGAGTGGGTTGGTTGGTGGACTGTACTTATACCATTTGCTGTAGCAGCCTATTATGTTGTGGTAATGGCATGGTGTTTCGCTTATATGGTTTACTCTATAGATCTAAGATGGGGTTCTCAAGCAGAATATTTCTTTCTACACACCTTCTTAGGTGTAACTGGTAGTCCTCTCAATCTAGGAAATATACATACCCCTGTTGTTTTAGGTTTAATAGCTATCTGGATCAGTATATTCCTTATACTCTACAAGGGTGTGGAACGTATTGGAAAGGTAGTAGCTTTAACAGTTCCATTACCAACTATACTATTGATTATACTTACTATTCGTGGTTTAACACTACCAGGAGCAATAGATGGTGTAAACTATTATCTTACGCCGGATTTCTCTAAGCTATTAGATGCAAATGTATGGCTCTCTGCCTATGCACAGGTCTTCTTCTCTCTAAGTTTGGCACAGGGTATAATGATTACATATGCTAGTTTCTTGAAAAAGAAATCTGATATAACAAATAATGCATTTATAACATCGCTCGCAGATGCAGGTACATCTTTCCTAGCAGGTTTCACAGTATTCTCAGTTGTTGGATATCTAGCAGCATCTCAAGGTGTAGGTATAGAAGAGTTAGGTATAGCAGGCCCCTATCTAATCTTTATAACCTATCCAACAGCTATATCTCTGCTACCTTTTGCAGCATCAGTATTTGGTATGGTATTCTATATCGCTTTGTTAACCTTTGGAATAGATTCTGCTTTTTCGATGATAGAACCTATAACCTCTAGTATATCTTTTAAATGGCATTTTTCTAAAGCAAAAGCAACAGCAGCAATATGTATCCTAGGGTTCCTTATAAGTTTATTATTTTCTACAGGCTCTGGTATACATTGGCTTGAAATTCTTGATTATTTTATTGCAAACTTTGGACTTGTAACAATAGGTTTAATGGAATGTATAATAATAGGATGGATGTATCCAATTCATAAACTTAGAGGGCATGCAAATAAAACCTCAGATATAACTATTGGGCGATGGTGGGATATACTAATTAGGTACATTATACCATCTATACTCATAACAATTTTAGTTACTTCTATACTTAACACTTTCATCCATCTACCTCTACCATATCCCAGTGTGTCTCTAATTATAGGTGGAGTGATACCACTTACGATCCTCTTCATATCTTCTTTCATATTTATGAAGAGAAAAACTATGGAGGTTAGATAAATTGTCTCTCTCAGCAATCATAATGTTAGTATTTGCTAGTATAGTACTATATGGCGGCTTAGCATATTTCCTATATATAGCTTGGAAGAAACGGAGATAGAGATATATTGGAGACCTAGAATACCTTAGACAACAAAAACACTTATTATAAAATGAATATAAAAGCAGTTTTATTGTAAAATAATGAATATATGTTTCCATATGGTGTGTTACAAATGTAAAGGTCTTTCCAATAGAATTTTTCTTTTTATGAAAATATATTTATATTCAACTGTTCTTCTATTTGATTGGATAACATTGCCTCATGTTCTTGCTTTCTAAATTAGAGAACCCTGATTTTGATTATCTCATCTGAATCTAAAAATTATATTATCCCAGAACATGAAAAAAGAAATAAGTATAAATTCTGATACCTGCAGATGTTCATGGTTGCTAAAAAAGTTAAATGTCCAAAGTGTGGTAATATAATAAAGATAGAGGGTAACCCTGGAGAGAAGATCACTATAGTTTGCCCAAAATGTTCTACCAAGGGTGTATATATTTTTCCAAAAAAAGATGATACTACTAGAGATATAAAAGAAGAAATTGAAAAAAATATAGAGTATGTTATTCAAGTTAGAGGTCTCTCAAAAACATATAATTCTGTTAAAGCAGTACAAGATGTATCTTTTAATGTTAAAAAAGGTGAAATCTTTGGATTCCTAGGACCTAATGGAGCTGGTAAAACTACCACTATTAAATCAATATTGGGATTAATACACATAGATGGGGGATATATATCCATTAATGGATATGATATCACTAAATATTCTAAAAAAGCAAAGAAATATATTGGATATCTCCCAGAAAAAGTAGCTTTCTATGATAATCTCACAGCATATCAAAACCTATGTTTCTACGCTGATATAAAAAATGTGTCTAGGGATGCATGTAAACCTTTACTTCAAGAATTTGGTTTAATAGAGGCGATGAATAAAAAAGTAGGAACTTTTTCTAAAGGGATGAAACAGAGGTTAGGGATGGCTAGAGCCATCCTTGGTAACCCTGCAATTCTAATATTAGATGAACCATCAAATGGACTTGATCCTAGAGGAGTAGCACTTGTTAGAAGAAAAATTCTACAGATGAAAGAAGATGGAACAACTGTTTTTATCTCCTCGCATATACTTAGCGAGATACAAGAAATATGTGATAGAGTAGCTATAATAAATAAAGGTGTTATAGTAGCAGAAGATTCTGTTGAAAACTTAGGTGCAAAACTTAAACTTAAACCGAGGATGATCATCGAATTAGAAGAAATCTCTGAAGATATTGTTGAAACAATTCGAAGGATGCCTGGTGTTGAACATATTGATGTTTTAGATAAAAGGAAATTAGAAGTTATATGCAACTCAGAGATAAAAGCAAAGGTTATACTAGCAATTGAAGAAAACAAAGGTAAGATACTTAATTTGCAAACTAAGGAGCCCACTCTAGAAGAGGTTTTCCTTAGACTCACAGAGGGAGGCTAGCAATATGGTATCTCTTAATTCTATAAATAAAAATCCTGTTTTTCTTATAGCTAAAAAGGAGATATTGGATAATATACGGAACTTCTGGATTATAATTGTAACAATCATATTCATATTATTGACCTTGATTGTATCCTATTTTGGATCTATATTCTCCACTGGTTGGCATGATCTAGGTTTGACGATCTCTTCGATGATGAGTTTTGTTACGCTTCTCATACCTATTTTAGCTTTAATGCTTGGATATGCAACTATTATAGGAGAAATAGAACGGGGGTCCATGAGTTCTCTACTCTCTCTACCATTAAATAGAGAAGAGATAGTAACAGGGAAATTCCTAGGTTTGGGTGGAGTATTATCATTATCGATACTATTAGGTTTCGGATGTGCAGGAGTAGTTATTGGTATACTAGTTCCAAATGTAAATTATGGGGAGTATCTAATTTTTATAGCTTCAACAATTCTACTTGGTTTGGTATATCTCTCGGTATCTATCTTTTTCTCCACTGTTTTTAAGAAGAGATCTACAGCTTTAGGTGGAGCTATTTTCTTATGGTTTTTCTTCAACATGATACTACCTCTAGTTTTAATAGGTGTAGCTGTTGCAGGAAAGGCTTTACCTGATATTATGAAGGGCAATATCCCAGACTGGTACTATACATTAGAATTAATAAATCCTACATCTGTATATTCCACGCTTGTATCTTTAAACGTTGCACCTGTTTCTCCATCTAGAAATATGATACCTTTAAAATATCCCTCATTTTATAGTAGTGGATTAATGGTAGGGATACTACTTACATGGATTATAGTATTTCTCCTTTTAACATTCTTGAGATTCAGAAGGATAGATATTTAGAACCCGCTCTTACCTTGTATTCTATATCTCTACATTCCTCATATAATTTAGAATATATCTTAAAAGATAGGTTATCATATTGTATATCCATTAGAATTAGAGGTTCAGCAGGGGCTACACCATAATCTATCCTTATATGTGGTTTTTCAAAAGCAGCCATGATATCCTTCTTAGATATAGTTCCTTTCTCCATTTTTATTATTGCTGAGATTATTCTTCTAATCTGATGCCATAGAAATGTTTGAGCATAGAAATCAAATATGATAAAATCTTTATCCTCGCTAACATAGATGTCTCTAATCTCTCTCACAGGATTTTTATTATCCTCTATTCTAGCGAAATTAGTAAAATCATGTATCCCTATAAACAAATTTGCATTCTCTTTTATTCTATCTACATCTCTATCTTCTTTTGGCAGATAATACCGATAGTGCCTTAATTTGGCATATCTGATATTAAAATCCTCATCTATCTCAGCGATACCATATGGTATAATATCAGTTAAATTAGATGTAATAGAAGGTATTATTTCATCTATATCTTTAATAGAATTAAAAGCTATTATATTACATAAAGCTGAAACACCTTTATCTGTTCTACTAGAAGATCGTATACGAGCTTCTTTTATTTCTCTAAAAATCTTCTTTTCAAAACAAGTTTTTATAATCTCTCCTTCAACTGTTTTAAGATTAGGTTGCCTTGCATATCCATAGAATCTTTTACCATAATAGGCAAATTTTACTGCAACTCTCATACTTGCTATCGCCTTATATCTATAATGACTTTTTATTCCATGAGGGACTTTTCTCAATAGGTATCACAATTATTAA
>QMTB01000139.1 GCA_003649845.1 Thermoplasmata archaeon
CCTGCTTCTACATTAGGTGTCTTCTCAATTATCTGATCTAATATATCTTCTGTGAAGTTACCATTGTTAATCTGATAGCTTGGTATCATATGTCCAAAGGCAGCGTATTTCTCAAGTGCTACATCTGTAAATCTAGGTGCATAATGGCCTCCTCCTACACCGATAAGTACAGGTATATCTCTTGGTAGTTCTTCTTCATATCTAGCTATATGTACTAGTTCTAATACTGCTGATGCTACTGTATAAGCTGGTTTCTCCTTCTTCCATTCCTCTATAGTACTACCAACTTCTACATATAACACTGGTGTATCCAATATTGGTCCATGATGTGTAACCTCAAAACAAACCTTATGATATAGTTTTGCTTCCTCTGCTTTCTTTTTAAGTATTCTAAGTAGAGTAGTCATAAGTCTAGGTGAAGAAGGGCATAGTTTACCATTTTCTCCGCCGTATTCTGCTATTCCATAGTTTCCAACTGGGTGTGTTGTAAGTGTAGGTTCACCTGTCTTACTACTATGTCTAGATATATATATCATCTGTTTTATTTTAAAACCAAGTTTTTCTTCTATCTCTCTATCTAACCTCTCATGCATAATAGTTCTATCTGTTATTGTTACTAGTGCTATATCTGATAACTCTTTATTCCAGTAGACAGGTTGATCATTAAAACTTTCTTTCTCCTCCCATTTAGATAGTTTTAGTAAACCTTTTTTAATATTTGTTCCAGCTGGATCTTCTGTTGAAGAAACTATTACCAGTGTCATAGCTATATAATATCATTTCTTCATTTTTAACCTATGGTTTTCCTCCTCTATTTTTAGTAGAGTCCTAAGATGTTCTCTTCTAACGATAAAATGAATTCTACTAGCGACAGTAGAAACCTTTGCGATATATTGTATCTCTTTTGCTTCGTTTTTACTATGTAGTAATCCAGCAACTCTCATTAATATCAAAATAATCGTATATTTATATGTTTATAAATAATGTTGTACAATTGTAGCCTTTACCTTTGTTCTCTCCAATGTAATACTGCTACGAGTAAACCAAGAAATATAGGTAGCATAACAATATAATATATCATATCGATATTTTTTAAACTATCCAGAAGACTAAATTTATAGTTATCCATTAATATTAAAGATGCTAGGATAATGGGGGATATTACACCTAATATCAATGGATACGCTTCGCGATTCAAATCTCCCTCACCATGGGAATCTATGTCTATGTTTTATAGGTGTATATCCGCTGCTACCATCAAAAATCTCCTCCATAGAGCATTTGGTAAACCCTGTAGGTTTATATTTACCATTAACTCTATCCCAGAATACCTCCATGGAATCTTTGGTTAGGCTAAGTATTATACCTTCATATCTACTATTAGAGCCATCTATATCTATATATTTACGATAAACTCTATCCCCTGGTTTAAAAACATCATATATATTCTTCTTCACGCATCCACACCAAATAAAAAATTCTGATTTTAACTATATTTAAACTTGTTTCGTTAAACTATCAAAATGTTATGTTGTTCTAATTATGCCTAATACAGGTTCATAGATTAAGCCTTTATCCATTAGGGAATTCAACGCTTCTTCTACTACCTCTGGTTTAATACCCTTTGTTTTACATCTCTCTATAATTGTCTCCCAAGAGACACCATCTTCACCCTCTTCTCCCCTTATAACTTCCAAGATTTTCTCTTCTACCTCATTTGAGTCTTTTGCCCCCTCATCTTTAGGTTTCTCTACCTCAGTTTCAATGAAACCTTCTTCCTCCTCCATGGGTTTTATATAGGCAAGTGCATCTTGTATCATATCAATATATCTATCTACAGATATCATAGGATAATGGTTGATAGCAGCTATAACACCTTGTGATAGAGCTCGACTATATCCTAGTTTCTCTAATTCTCTAGCATTTGGCTCATTCATCTTAGTAGCTTCAAGGAAAGCCTCTATGCGTTCTTTTGTACGCCAAGCTGTTTCAAGAATCCAGTTATCTCTTATTTTAGCTGATACCTCATATACTGTTTCTGGTCTAATAGATACATATAATGTTCCACTATCCTCTGGAGTGTATGTTCTAATTTTACCGACTAATGCTACAAAAGATGGTACCTCTATCGTGGATAACTTCTCTGTCACCTCTTTTTGAAACTGACCTGAGTATATTGTAAATACACCTGTTGGATCTGATAGATGAGCTCTAATGAAATCTCCGCCTTCTACAATATTCTCTACATCTGTTAGTACACCAACGATGAATAATCTATTAACCTTAGCTCCAAGAGGTGTAACTACATATGAAGGGGTTTTAGCACCATCACCTTTAATCTCTAAAGTAGAATCTAGATATTCACCTGCAAATACCCGCCAAGCTGTCTCTCTTCTCATTGTAACCCCTCTAATTTCTCTTGTAGTTTAAATGTTTCATCTACGATATTCCTCTCAACTATTACTACTTCTCTCGGTATAAACGTTACACCAAAGGAATCAGTTAATGCATTACCACGTATACGTAAAGGATGAGCAAGGATTTTATCTCTGATTTCATCTAAGAATTCTCCTTCGCTCATCTCTTTTATCTCCTCCATTTTTTTACCAATTAGTTTCTCTGTTTGTTCTCTATTAAAACTTATAGAAGCAGCACCGGTTCCATCATCAACGATACATTTTATCCTAACATCCTCTATACCTTCAACAGCACCATGTATCTTACACTCTCCATTTATAAGTACTCTATTACACTCTGGGCATCTATTTATCAAACCTGAACCCTGCTGAAGTTCAATTACTGTACCTTCTATTTCAACATCAAATGCTCCACCATCTTCAACTAGAATATGTAATGGTACACGTCTAATAGGAGTTGGTACACTACCTTCTACATCTAATTCTTCAACAGTGGCGTTTTCATCGAAAACAAGCTGAGGGATACCCCTCCAAGATTTTATATACCCACCTTTTATCTTATATCTACCCTCTTTTTTTAAATTAAAATCATACCAAGCTGTAAAAGGAGTTTTACCAGTTTCATCACCAATTATACCAGAGAAAACAGTTTTCTCTTCGCCGTTTACATCTACATTTCTCCTCTCTACCTCTAATATAACTCCTTCTAATTCCACAGAACCTATCCCTGGATGTAGATCTTTTATCTTATAAGATTTAGGTTCTGATGTAGGTATCTCCATCTCCTTCTTCTCTATCTTTACTCTATCTCCAAAATTAAGTTGTACATTACCTTGCCATTCCCTTGTATACGCATTTGTTACTTCGATTACATCTCCTTTTTCGATCTCTAAATCCTTCCATGCAGTAAAAGGTATAGTTCCACTTTCATCTCTTAATAAGCCATAATAGATTTCGCGAGTTTTCCCTCTGACAGTAGCATGTTTTTTATTTATAGATAAAACCTCTGCTAAAATATGAACATTTTTCTCATTTGGTTGAAGATCCACTATAAGTGTTCTATCTTGATAGTTAGATGAAACACCATGTTTCTTCAACAAGGTTTTTTTAGCTTGTTCAATTGGTACACCATATTCTAGGAATCTTCTAAATTCTTTTTCTAATTCCTCTGCTGTAACCTTATCTCCAAGGATATTAAGTAGCTCTTCTATATGGGTTTTTAGATCTTCTGTAGCCATAAAAAGGCTAACCTCCCATTCTACATATAGAAGTATATTATAACAATTTTGCTGTATGCTGCCTATTTCTTTGCTATGATTATGGTTTTTCTAATTCTTTTAACTCTTTTTCTATCAATTCATCCAGTTTCTTATCAATCTTCTGTTCTCTAGCTATCTTTTGCATCTCCGCTATGATATTCTCCCATAGGACTTGTTGCTGTAAAGCATAATCCCACATGTCTAATCTTTTAGTTCCATCTGCTTTCTTGAAATCTTCTATGAAGTCTTTTTTACCTTTCTCATCCATATTTTATCCCTTTCTAACAGTCTGCTTCATCTGATCCTGTTGGGCTATATCAGCTATCTCTGCTATGATCTCCTCCCATAAACTAGCTTGTTCTAATGCATAAAACCACATATCTACTTTACCTTGGAGATCCGCTTTTCTGAAATCCTCTAGAAATATTTTCTTATCCTCTTCATTCATGGTGAACAGTAAAATGAATCTAATTCTCCTTTTAAATGTTTATCATTTTTAATCTGATAAGAACATGGTTTTTTTGAAGATTAAAACCATGTTTTAAACCCATATTTTATATTCTATTATAGATTCTATCTTCTCTTATGCATATTTGTGAACCTAGGAGCAGAGAAGATTTCGAAAGGTATTATTATTTAAGATGGAAGATCCTCAGGAAACCATGGAATCAACCTAAAGGTAGTGAGATAGATGATAATTTAGAGGATAAAAGTATACATATAATGGTTTGCGATGAAGATAGAAGACCAGTTGGAGTCGCTCGTCTGCATTTTAATACTCCTGAGGAAGCACAGATAAGATATATGGCTGTAGATGATGATTTCCAGAGGAGAGGGATTGGAGCTATGTTACTTGAGGAACTTGAGAGGAGAGCTAAAAAGAGAGGTGCTAAATATATTATTTTAAATGCAAGAGAAAATGCAGTTGGATTCTATAGAAAGAATGGATATATCATTGTTGAGAAGACATATGTTCTATTTGACACTATTC
>QMTB01000140.1 GCA_003649845.1 Thermoplasmata archaeon
ATTTTTAATGATAAACTAGTTATCAAAACTTATTCCATTGATAAGGAGAGTAACTGATAGTGTCATCTATATTTCCATTTGAAACTATTTTAACTCTTAGTATTCTAGGTGTCCTGCTATTAATAGGTTTTATTCTCAGAGCTAAGATAGTTTTTCTTCAAAAATTCTTTGTACCAGCTTGTATCACAGCAGGTATCATTGGACTTTTTCTAAAGGAGATAGGATTCCTACCGATTTCAAAAAATATCCTAGAAACTCTAGTTTATCATATATTCAATATAACCTTTATTTCCCTAGGTCTATCTCCAAGGACAAATAGGGATTCAAATAGAAAAAAGGAGGAGCTACGAGGTATTCTAATAATGGGTTTACTGATAGCTTCTGTCGCCGCTTTACAGTTCATCATAGGTGGCTTGCTCACAGTCCTATTTAATCTCTTTGGCTATAATCTTTTTCCTACATTTGGTTTCCTAGTTACAATGGGTTTTGAAGAAGGGCCAGGTCAAGCTTTATCGATCGGTAAAACATGGGAAAACCTTGGTTTTGTAAATGCTTCTACAGTTGGTTTAAGTTTTGCAACTATTGGTTTTATGTTTGCGATATTCCTAGGAGTTCCTCTGGTAAGCTGGATGATATATAAAGGTTATACAACCTCATCTGGTGAAAAACTACCATCTTCTTTTATTACCGGTGTTCTAAGAGAAAAAGAACCTGCAGGTTTTCAAACAACACATCCATCAACCTTAGATTCCTTAACCTTTCATTTCTCTCTCATAGGATTAGTTTACCTTTTGACTTATGGTTTTTTAAGATTAATGGAGAAACTGCTTCCATCAGATTTAGCGGAGATGTATTGGGGTTTCTTTTTCATATGGGGTTTGTTGATAGCATATATCCTAAAAGTATCCCTTGAGAAGATGAAACTAGATTATATGTTAGATGCTGGTCTTCAAAGTAGAATTACAGGATGGAGTGTTGATATACTTGTTACTGGTGCTATAACAGCTATATCCATTCAAGTAGTTTGGATGTTTATCATTCCTATAGCTGTAATCTCTATTGTATCTGGAGTATTAACTCTTCTATGGATACTCTATTTTGGAAAGAAACTATGGGAGAGATATAAATTTGAGAGGATCGCAGGTTTATATGGTATGGAAACTGGTACTATTGCAACTGGTCTCATACTTGTTAGAATCGCAGATCCGAGATTTGATACACCTGCTGCTATAGATCTCGCTGTAGGTGGAATCGTAGCTTTACCTCTAATGTTTCTAATGATGCATCTTATGAATGCACCTATTCTACTAGGTTGGAATCTAACTATAACAACTCTATCTTTTATATTAATACTTGGTATTATAGTGATGATATTCGGTTTAATTTCAATGAAGAAAAAATAGGGAGGGGGAGATTAATCTATAAATCTAAAATATTTTTTCAATTTACAAGATATGTTGTCTAAAATTTTTTGATTCCTTTATATTGAAATAATATTTTGCGATGATTTTTATTAGATTATAGGTTTTTTGAATTAGTTGATTCATCAAAAAATTAAATTTTATTACTATCAACCTATACTGTTTTAGAGGTAATGTTCTATCCATATAACTGAGGAGCTATTAGGAATAAAACAATGTTTGTGAGACCATGTGATATACTCACTCCATATATTGACTTTGTTTTTCTTACAACTATAGAATATATCAAACCTATGGTGAATGCTAGTATGACATCAAGTATTGATAGGTTACCTAGGTGGAGTATACTAAAAAGTATGGAGGTATAGAATAAACCATATAATCCCATGGTTTTCAGAGCATTAAATTGCATTACGCCTCTGAATATTAGTTCCTCTAGAAAACCTGTAGAGAGAATTAAAACTATAGATGGTACAATAAAGTATTGTAAACCTGGTTTTAGATCAACTAGCATACCTGGTTTTAATATATAATATTCTATAATACCGGCAGGTATACCTAGAAGTACTATAAGAATCTCTAAGGGTATATCTCTTAATCTTGGAGGTATAAGACCTATATCTCTAATACTTAAACCCTGAGTATATATACATGTAAATAGTGCGATATAGAGTGGGATGCTGACTAGTATGAACCACATTAGATAACTGAATTGAGAGAGCGGTAGGGTTAGACTCACTATTCTTATTAGAGGGGCTAGAGTCAGGGCTAATAATAGTTTAGAAAATTCTCTATCCAAGGTTAAAGCAGAGTGTATTATAAGAAGAAAAAGAGTTATAAGGTGAATAAAAATTCCATACACTATAAGATTAGAAATAGTGAGTAGTTCAGCGGTTATCAGCAAATCTAGATAAACTAGGGATATGATGAATCGATTGAAAACCCTGCGTTTTATTACTAACACCATTTTTAAATCCTCTATCGTTCAGATAAATTAAAAACTACGTTAATAAAAACTTATTGAAAAAATTGTTGAAAGATCAACTGTAATTTAAATGATAAACAGTTTATAGGACACTAATAAGAATAAAATATACAATAAAATATATATTTTATAGATTTAAAAACAAAAATATTATATACCCTATAGGTGTTATAGGTCTGGGGAGTCTGTAAGAGGGTGTAGATAATGCTTACAACTATAACTACTACCACAGTAACTACCACTGCTACTTTATCCTATATCACTTTTCTAGGTACTCTAGCAGTTATTGCTTTGATACTATTACTAATAGCGAAGGAATTATTAGGTGCAATTGAAAATGAGAAGGCATATATGCTGGGGAGATATACATCTATAGCGATAAACCCATTGTTATTTACCTTTATATGGATAGTTACATTGAAAGTTATAGAAGTAATAATGTATTAGAGTCTAGGAGGGAAGATATAAGATGGATATACAAAAAATGGGTATCCTCCTATTCATCTCTATGCTGATGATGGGAGTATTCACAGGAGTTAGTAGCGGAGAGGATATAAATTTCAATATAACTCCTGATAATCCTGTGAAAGGAGATATAATAACAGTATATGGACATGCCAATCCAAATGGTTTAATCAAAGCAGCAGTAACCTTCGAAGGAGATCTACATTTAGAAAATGGGGAATATACAATATCTGTAAGAGGTTTAGATATTCCTTTTGAGAATATCAAATTTACAGCTTTTGTATATGGATGTAAAACATTAGAGTTAAGCGGTAGGAAACCTCTCTGGGGTGAACTATGCACACCATGGGTTACATTATCTACAGATGCAGTAGATGGTGTTGCAACTCTATCTTATTCAATTCCGCCTGGAACATATGATGTATCTGCTCATATAACATCAGATAAAAACAGTGTTCTCAAAGTTAAAATCATCGCCTCTGGTCTTATAAAAACTGATGCTAATGGTAACTTCAACTACTCGTATGATACCTCTCTTGGGATACCAGGGAATGTTAGAATCTCAATAGGTGGAGAATCAAAGATTATTACTTTATCAGAACCTGAAAAAGAAGTAGCACCGCCAAGTGGTCATCATAAAAATCATCATCATTCCTCGCCTACTAATTCTAATCAACAACAATCGATTGAAATAGATGATATATCTCAGAATAATATAGGGAATGAGACTGCTCAGGATATAACATCAGAGGAAAAACAAGTTGAGGCTACTCAGATAGATGAAACACAGGATGCTATGGTGAAGGGAGAACAAGTTGATGCCCCTCAAAAAATTATATCGGAGAAGGAACAAGATAACAGAGAAATTAGAGGACCAATTTCTATAGGAGATCTATTTGGAGATTTAGCGAAGGAGATATCAAAGGCTATTGATTCCTTCTTTCACACTCTGAAATCTCTCTTCTAAATCTTTTTATTTAATAAATAGTTAATCATCTCTCTATATGGATAAGGATTTAACAGCTACTATATTAATTTCCACTTTTCTCCTCCTTATAATATTTCTATTACCAGATATAGGTTTCCTCAGAGTGTTTCTAGGTTTATTATTCGTATTATTTCTACCAGGATATGTTTTTATAGCCACGTTATTCCCAGGTAGAAATATAGATTGGATTGAACGAGTTGCTCTAAGTTTTGGTTTGAGTATAGCTATAGTTCCATTAATTGGCTTAGGTTTAAATTATACTCCCTTTGGTATTAGACTTATACCCATTCTATTATCCCTCTATATATTCATCATTGTATTCTCCATACTAGCTTATGTTAGAAGATTAAGTATACCTGGGGAGGAGAGATTTCAAATCCCTAGTTTCAAGAGAATCCTAGAGTTACTGTTTCCCTCTCAATCAACTCGTTTTGATAAAATTTTGAGTATCATCCTAGTTATAAGTATACTTTTGGCTGTGGGGATGCTAATCTTTGTAATAATCACTCCTAAAGAAGGAGAGCACTTTACAGAGTTTTATATACTCGGTGGGAAAGGTAAGGCATATGATTATCCAGAAGAAGTCACTATAGGAGAGAGAAACTATATCATCATAGGTTTATCCAACCATGAATATAAAACCATTAATTATACTATCGAGATATGGTTGGTGAATTCTTCCTTTGAAGATAATAGGACGATTATCCATCACATGTATTATATAGATTCTATTAATGTTACACTTGATAGTATACCTCCAAATATAGAGGGAAACTGGACTCCTCAATGGGAGAAGGTCTATAA
>QMTB01000141.1 GCA_003649845.1 Thermoplasmata archaeon
ACACTTCATAGTGGTTGCATACCCGGCAGTTTACCGCGATTAGAAGCGGGGTCAATCACTTCCTATGATGCCAATAGCAATAGTACAGATCCCCATCCATGGGAATGTGTTAATGCTTCAACTTCTGTAGATGCTTCATATGATTGGAAAACAGAATTGCAAGAAATAAGAAATGCAATAAAAGAAAGTGGCGCCAGTTGGACAGCGGGATATACTCCTGTTCTAGAGTATCCTGCAGAAATCCAAAATGAAATGTTAGGGGCTAATGTTCCTCAGGATGATTTTGGTCATAGGCTTTCAAACCCCCTTCCCACGCAGTCACCTCCTTCTGAATGGGATTGGCGACCATATATGACGTCCGTTAGAGATCAGGGTCCTTGCGGAAGTTGCGTTTCATTTGGCACACTTGCTGCATTTGAGGGAGTAGTAAAGATTGTGGACAGTGGAAACGGAAGAAATTGGGACCCTGATTTTTCGGAGTCACAGTTGTTTTTTTGTGGTGGTGGGTCATGTTCATCTGGATGGAATCATGGCTCTGCTTTAAACTTTCTTTTAAGTAATGGGGTTATTGATGAGGAAGGATATCCTTACTATGAAACAAAAGAACATGAAGGTGGCTTATATTACCAAAGTTGTAGCCAAAATGCACCTGATTGGATGTATCGAACATTGAAAATACAAGATTGGAATTATATTACCTATGGTGGATGTACTCCAACTGAGCGTGATCTCATCAAAGATGCTCTTGTTACATACGGCCCATTAGTAACCCGCTTTGATGTATATGAAGATTTTCGCTATTATACTGGTGGAGTATATGAGCATACTGGGGGTTCATATATAGGAGGACATTGCGTTTGTCTAGTTGGTTATAAAGATGATTCTTCCTACTCATCAGGAGGCTACTGGATATGCAAGAACAGTTGGGGGCCTGGATGGGGTGAAGAGGGTTATTTTAGGATTGCATATGGGGAAGTTGGCATTGATGATTATGTTGCCTATATGGTCTTCAATAGACCAGCATCTCAGCCAGATTTAAAGGTTCATGATATAACATTGAATCCAGATGTGGATGATTTATATCCAGGTGATAGTGTAGATATTGACGTTGAGATTTGGAATGTTGGGAGTATAGATGCAGGTAGTTTTGGCGTAGATGTATATTTTGATGGAGAGCTTGTAGGAACATATACAGTGAGTAGCTTGGTAGCTCATGGAAGTGAAATTATTTCTCTCACCATAAATTGGCCAACAGATTGCGACATACATGAAATCAAAGCTGTTGTTGATATTGCTAATGCCGTTGCAGAGGCAAGCGAAGTCAATAACGAGAGATGGGAATATCATCACGCCAGTTTACTTTTTGAAAATTTTGAAGAACAATGGACGTCTGGCTCTTCCCCAATATTTTTTGAAGGTTTTGAAAATGGTTTTCCACCAACGGGGTGGCAAGTATATAATTTAGGAGATGATACAACTGGTGTTACATGGCAACAAGATGATGTCGCAGTTCATGATGTTTACTCAGCAGCCTGTTGGTGGGGGGAGCCTACAGAATTCCAAAATGAGTGGCTTGTGACGGGGCCTATTACGTTGCCTGTAGGAAATGTTTATCTTTCCTTTGCTCACTATGCATCATATGCAAGTTGGGACACTATCCCAAATCATGTGTGGATTTCTACAAGTGGTCCGGCAGTAGCAGATTTTACTGGATCAAATGGTGCTTTGGTAGGAGATTATAGCTATTCAAATGGAACATTACCGACTACGTGGTAAAAAGAAACCATAGATATCTCCTCATGGGCTGGAAATACAGTATGGCTGGCATGGCAATATCAAAGCACAAACGGCGAGGCATGGTTTATCGACGATGTTAGGGTTGATAGTGGAACCAATATAGCCCCACCGGGCTGGCAAATAATAAGCAATAGTAAGAGAACATGGTTGCATAGCTCTCTTTCCTACAATGAGTTCGATAACAAAGCACGTTGCAGCTATACGGACGGGAATCTTCAGGACGAATGGCTAATTTCTCCAGATATAGATTTGACTGGATGGAGCAAAACCACGCTTCGGTTATGGTCTGATTATTATACAAACTATGAATATACTATGGTGGATCATGATTACATTAAAGTTTCAACTGATGGTGGAATTACATGGGATACTGTTGCAGATTTGGTAAGTTACGGAGTTAATCATTATGAGTGGCCGATTACCATCAACTTATCTGCTTATGATGGACAAACAATAAAAATTGCTTTCAATAAATACTACGATGGAGTTTCTAGTGGTAGTATAGCATGGTGGATTATTGATAAGGTGGAAATAATCGGTTCTCTGCCTGTTACAGATAAACATAAAGAAGGATATGTTTATAGTGACAAATGGGCATTGATATGTGTTTCAACCAATGACTTTTACGGAGATCATCTAGATCAATACCAGTTAAATGATCAAGACAAACAACCTGTAAATGGTTTTGCATGGCAGGAATTCATTCCAGACTGCAATTCAATTTATTATTTTGTTTTCACTTTAGATACACCATCTGGAGCTGGACCTGTGAATATAAGTATTAGGACAAATCCAACAAATCCTTCTACTTCATTAATATATACAGGGGACTGGTACCCAGATAGTGGCTATCACGACTGGTACTGGTATTTATATTTAAGCGTGAACGCCCATACACCATATTATTTTGTTGTAGAGTGCAACCCTACTGATAACTATCAAATGGGCGGTGCTATTGCACCAGTATATACAAACGGTGGAACATCTAATCTTGACCCATCTATACCTGGTTGGAACTGGTACTTTGAAGATCATTGTAATGAGTATGCAGATATGGATGGATTTCCGGCTCAGGGATTGCAAGCATATTATACATTAAAAACTCATGGTTATAGAGATGATCACATTATTTTCATGCTATGGCATAATGATGAATGTGACTTCTCCAACTGTGAACCCAATGAGGATAATGATGGTACAGATGAGTATATCACCATTTATGGTGGTCATAATGATTTGCTTGGTCCTCCTCCTCAAATTGGAGGCCCCAATCAGGCACCACAGATAGATTATGATCACAACACACTTCTGCCAGCTGGAGTCAATAACTGGTATGAATTATTGCAATATAATATAAACTGGCTTGCCAATCATGTTGGACCAAATGATGATGTAGTAATCTATTTAGTAAATCATGGAGGATACAATTACTACAATAACAACGAAGGTGATTATTTCTTTGAAGATGGTAGTGGGCCAGTAGATGAGAGCACGTTTGACAGCTGGGTTGATAACATAAATTGTAAGAGATTGACAATATTGATAGATTCATGCTATAGCGGTGATTTCATTGATGCTCCTACTGATCCAGGTTTAGATTCAGGGATAGATAGCGAGAACAATAGAATACTTGTCTCGGCATCTGATCATTGCACAGCGATATATTGGGTAGATAAACGTATATGGCCAAATTCACCTTACGCTGGTTCATTCTTTTTCCATCATTTCTGGAATCGTATTAATGGAGGATGGAGCATTCAGCAGGCATACAATTTTGCGAAAAATCAGATCGAGAGCGGGAGCACCATATGGAATTGGCAAAAACCGCAAATTGTTGATAAGATGGGAGATAGCGGAAAATATTCACCTGTGATTGAAGAAAATGTTGTTGCGTCTACAGTATTTTCACTTCATCCTATCTATAATGTAGATGCCACATATTATAGAATATGGTATAGTGGAACATGGTCATCATGGATGCTTTATACAGGGCCGTTTACAATATCGGGTACAGGAAAGCATTATATTGAATGGTATAGTATAAAAGGTAGCAATGTTGAAGAAATACATAATGAAACAGATATGATTGATAATTTCTCCCCAGTGGCATCCAATCCTTTCCCAGCTAATGGTGCAACAAATGTTCCTATTACACTTTCACAATTGAGTGTAGATATAGCAGATCCAGATGGAGATACATTTGACTGGACAATAGAGACATCTCCAAATATTGGTAGCAGCAGTGGAACTGGCGAAAGCGATGGAACTAAAACATGTAGTATATCTGGTTTACAATATGGAACAACATATACATGGTATGTAAACGCAACAGATCCATCTGGAAGTGGAACATATACAAGAGCAGTTTATACTTTCACTACCAAAACAAACAATCCACCAACATTTTCAAATGAAAATCCTGCTAATGGTGCAACAAATGTTCCTATTACACTTTCACAATTGAGTATAGATATAGCAGATCCAGATGGAGATACATTTGACTGGACAATAGAGACATCTCCAAATATTGGTAGCAGCAGTGGAACTGGCGAAAGCAATGGAACTAAAACATGTAGTATATCTGGTTTACAATATGGAACAACATATACATGGTATGTAAACGCAACAGATCCATCTGGAAGTGGAACGTATACAAGAGCATTTTATACTTTCACTACCAAAACAAACAATCCACCAACATTTTCAAATGAAAATCCAGCTAATGGTGCAACAAATGTTCCTATTACACTTTCACAATTGAGTATAGATATAGCAGATCCAGATGGAGATACATTTGACTGGACAATAGAGACATCTCCAAATAT
>QMTB01000142.1 GCA_003649845.1 Thermoplasmata archaeon
CATATATAGGTTACGTTTAAATAATGGTTAATTATTTGAAAAATGTGAGGATGGGATGTATATAAAAAACATATTGTTATTTAGCAAAAAAAATGCTATTACACCAGTTGTAGGTGTATTCCTGGTTATTGTGGTTGTAATGTCTGTCACAGGTGGTGTATTGTATTGGGGTGTACCTTATATTGAACAAAACAGGGCTCATACACAGATTGAAAGTGTCTATAGTCAGCTAAATGTCTATGATAGCGCTCTTCAGGATCTAATACATGAAGGCCCTGGTGCTAGCAGAGAAAACAAGGTTTCTATAGAATCTGGTGCCATCACCGTGTATGAAGATAGTGATAGGATAGTATGTATGTACTCGTTAAAACCTGGCTACAATTTCACTGTCTCCGATATAGACAACAAGGATAGGGATTTCACACTTCATATGATAAAAGGCACTGCGACCAAGGTAAAAGTATTCTGGCTGGGTTTAAGCGATCCACAGCTGGATATTATAGCAGATGAGGATGTAAGTATTCGCTCTGTTGATAATTGTTATGTGTCATACCTTAAGTTTGATATATCTAAAATTCCATCAGATGCGATTATTGATTCTGCATATATCATTTTATATATTGCTGATCCTGGCAAGAATTGGGATAACAAGGTATATGTTTATAATGTAGAAAACGATTGGAATGATACATCTACTGTTAATGTATTTTCAAGTCTAAAAATCAATTCTCAACCTATCTATGCCTCTTCTTATCTTAATCTGATGTATAGAAGTGATGATTTATCAAATCTCATATACAGAGCAGTTAATAGTGGAGAAAAGTTTTGCTCTTTCAAGATTGCAACAGAGAGAGATATTGGAAAATATGTAGAGAATATGGAAGCAAAATCAGATTATCTTATTCTTGGTGATTTAGATAATAACAACTATCTTAAATTATATTCTTGTGATTCATCAAAAATTGGTTACAAACCCTCTCTAATAATATACTATCATACCCCCGGGGACATAGTGGAAAGGTCTTCACCTGATAAAATATTTGTTGATTCAGAAAACAAAGATGATTATTATAGATACATGTTTGGCACATCCACCTATATAGCCTATTTCAAAGAATATGCAAATAGCAATGATACAGTAAAATTTTCCAAAAACCCTTATTCAATAACATTTCAACCTGCTGTATCAGATTCTATAACTGGTTATCAAAATTTCAACAAAGTAATATATCCAAATGCTTTTGGAAAAGAGGTTGATCTGGAATATATTTGTCACAACATGTTTTTGAAAGAAAACATAGTTATAAGGGATAAAAAAAGCCTACTTAATCTCCATCCTTTTGATTTCAAATTTAAATTAGCATATGATACATCCAATGTTTCCATTTTTGTTGACAATAAACCGTGGGATACTTTTGCTCCAATAACTGGTAAGAGTATAGAGTTTAGAGATCATTCTAATAAACCTATTTTTAGGTTTGCAGAGCCATATGCATATGATGCAGACAATGAGAGTATAGAGATTAGCTATAATCTTTTTTCAGAAAATGATACTGTTTATCTACAGCTTAGTGTTCCAGTAGCATGGCTATTAGATACAGATAGGAGTTATCCTGTTGTTATAGATCCTACAGTGGTATACACTTTAGAGGATGTAAACAGTCGCGCCTATAGGTATGATCAGGGAGATTTGCCACCATTGGATCCCTCATACCTGTCATCTTATACTGAGTTTACATCATCAGAGTATACAAATGCATGCTATAATGATTCATACTACAATGTCTGGGAGGGTAGCAATGGTCATGGAAACCAGAGTGGAGATATTCATCCATCTGGATATTATGGAAATGTTTACTACAGGTTTAGGATAAACCAGGATGTGTTTAGTATTAAAAGTATTAATATCTCATGGGTGGGTCATGATACTCTTTCTAATGGTGGAGTGTTTGTAATATATATCTGGAATGTGTCTTCTTCATCCTGGAAGGAGTTGAAAAGAGTTACATCCTCGATGAGCTCTGATCAAAATTATACTATAAGTGTAACATCTAGCATTTATAACTATATTGATTCAGATGGATATCTCATAGTTGCTGTAGCTGGCGGTAAGGGTCCAGATAACACTGTGCCAAATAAGCCTAGCACTCCATCTGGAGAGACAAGTGGGGAGACTGGGACAAGCTATACATATAGTACATCTACTACGGATCCAGAGGGAGATGATATTAAATATGGCTGGGATTGGAATGGAGATGGTACTGTTGATGAATGGACAGGTTGGTATAGCTCTGGGGAGACTGTGGCTATCTCGCATTCATGGAGCAGCTCTGGAACATATAATGTGAAGGTTAGGGCATATGATGGTGATAAATATTCAGCATGGTCTGATGCGCTAACGGTTTCTATATCCTCAGCTAACAATCCTCCATATGAGCCTTATAATCCCTCTCCAAGCGATGGTGCAACAGGTGTGAGTGTATACACGGATTTAAACTGGAGAGGAGGAGATCCAGATGGTGACCCAGTGACATATGATGTCTACTTTGGAACTGATCCAACTCCAGATGCTGGTGAGCTGGTATCCAGCGATCAGTCTACCACATCATATGATCCCCCTGGAACGCTTAGTTATTCCACAACCTATTATTGGAAGATTGTTGCAAAGGATAGCCATGGTGCAACCACTGAGG
The DNA here is from genome assembly GCA_003649845.1 of Thermoplasmata archaeon. Classification (GTDB taxonomy): domain Archaea; phylum Thermoplasmatota; class E2; order DHVEG-1; family DHVEG-1; genus B44-G15. Next base: position 2,694 of record QMTB01000142.1, read on the forward strand.
GACCTATCTGGAGTTTTACAACAGAATCCCAGGAGACAGATACATTGAGATGTGTAGATACACTAAGATTATGTGCTAGCTCTGGAGATGTTAAGTGTGCTTTATTATTACCTAATGTTGTTAATAGCTCTAACACCTTTTATAATGACATATATACAAATGGTAACAATTTTTATTTCGGAGGACCTATATTTACATCCTCTTTTTATGGTCTACCTAGCTTATCTACCCCATTGTATGATATAAGGTTAAAAAGCGGCTTAGACATATTTACAGGTGGTAAGTCTTGCTCATTTGACATAGATTACATTGGTAAGGAAAAAGATGATAAAACAAAGGGAGAGTATACTCTGGATAGAATTAACGAGACTCATTTTACCATATATGAGAACTATGTTGCAGTTGCAGTCTCCTACACTTTGAATGACACAACACCGCCTACCAGTAGGATAACTGATGGCCCACCAGCAGGTGGTACCATTACCTATAACAATGTAACATTTAAATGGACTGCTGAAGATGATATCACGCCTACCAGTGAGCTAGTTTATCAATACTATCTACAGGGCTATGATAGCAGTTGGAAACCAGGTGTTAACGACTGGACAAGTTCAACATCTGTAACATATTACAATCTACCCAGGGGAAACTATACTTTTAAGGTTAGAGCAAAGGATCAAGCTGGAAATATTGAGGTGGATGAAACCTCATTGAACACTAGAAGCTTTACTATTATAGCACCAACTGAGACATTTGTTTTCTCCCCATCAATCGGACCAGGTGGCTCAGGAACTGCTACTTTCACAAACAACTTGGGCAACTTTGTTCTAATTGAGCTTTACAATGGCAAAACACTCTTTGGTAGGATATGGATAGCTGATTTGTCATCTATAAAATATAGCTTGTCCTCATCTGTGGGCACATATGAGCTTTCTAGTGAAAATGCTGCTATAATAAAATATCTATCAGGTGGTCCTAGTTTTGTTAAGAATGATCCAATTGTTTATAGTGATTCTAAATCATTTGCATTGCATATAGTGCAGAACCTTGTATCAAACCCTGGTGGAGGTGGAGGCTCAGGGGTCTATCGTTTCTCCAGCCGGGTGCTTGAGAATAGTATAAGGGAGAAAGATGAGGTATATGTGTTAAAACTCCAGTTCTATGGTAACAACAAAGATGCATGGTATAATTATTTCATCAGATACTATGGTTTTAAGGAGGATGTTGCAATAATTGGTTTTCCATATACAATTTATTATCCCATTAGGGATAAGATCAATTTTATCCTGGCTCATTCTATTGTTAAAACAACATTCGGAGGGATATACTAGCTTATGAGAAAACTGTTTAGACTGGGTAATAAGGCTGTATCTCAGGTTATAGGATATGTTCTCACATTTGCGATTATATCAGCTACCACTGTAACAGTGGTTTATACCACAAGCGTGCTTTTAGATCGTCGTGCCACTGCTGCAGCACAGATTATAGCTCAGGATATTGCTAACCATGTTGTTGATGCTATAACAGAGTGTATCGCGATGAAACAGGAGTTTCCAGATGCGAATTATTCTAGGGTGATAAATGTTCCCATCACTATCAATGGGAGGAATTATTATATCGAGGCAACTGATGAGCGAGTATATGTAAATACCACGGATGGAGTGATACATGCAAAGAGTACAACATATAAGCAGGAGGAGCTCTGCATTGGTATATCAGGCAAGGTTTACCCAGGTGATGGTAAGATACGTGTTTATGTTAACAAAAGCGATTATATCTATAGGATTGATTTTGGAACAGATGATTCCCCTGGGGAATATGGCTATGCAAGATTCAGCAGCTCGTCACTATATAGAGGTAACTGGTGGGATCTTAATTGGAGTTACCGTGCACCGATATATATCTATAATGG
>QMTB01000143.1 GCA_003649845.1 Thermoplasmata archaeon
ATTATATTGTTGGGTGAGAGATTGAGATAGATGCCATCCCGTGCATTATCAGTAATGATATTATTAGAAATTGTAACATTATCAGAAATAATTTCTATTCCTGCATCATCCTCTCTTCTCCCACTATTTTGAATTGTAAATCCATTTATTAGAACATTACTAGCAGAGATATGTACTACATCACCTGAATTGCTTCCATCAATAATTGTAGTATTTTTATCTTCACCAATTAGTGATAATGATTTATCTATCTCAAGGTTTTCATGATATATGCCATTATAAACAAAAACAGTATCACCATCACTAGCAGCCTTAATTGCATCACAAATTGTAGAATAGTTACCTTTACCAGACCCACCAACATACAATATGTTTCCATTAGGACATGGAATTGCAGATGATGTATAACCTTTTATTATTACATCATCCGAGGATGCCGATGCTATTACAAATAAAAAAAGAAAATATAATATTACTATAAAATTAAAATACCTCAAACCTCTATACTCCATTTTACTCCCCATTTTACTCTCTAATAATAATTAAAGATCCTATATATAAAAGTTTATCTAGAGAATAAGTTTCTATCCGGTGGTTTTTCTAATGGTTTTTCTAATTCTTTTGGCATCCGGTATAACACAGCACCGATAAATATATATATCAAAAGAAAAATAGGAGATATGAAGGAAAATTTAGGGGGTAGAGTTACTTTGAATAATTCGAAAAGAGCTATTAAATTAGAGGCAGTTGTATTAACAGTGTTGATGTTGGGGAGTGTATTCTTTATGCCAGTAGGTTCTGTTGGTGTCAAAGAGAATCAGAAAATGGTTAACCCGGTGGATATATGGGAGGTATATAATGAGAATAAGAATATTGTACAAGAAGCCTATAAATTAGATAGAAAATATGTGTTCGATGAGTCTCAACCAGTGACATTGGATGGTGATAATAAGGATGCTGGGACAAAATCGGATGCGGGGGATAAGATTTCTCGTTCTACACCGATATATCCTGGTGAGCCAATAGATGATACACCGGGTAGAGGTAGAACAGGTAAAATATCATCTAGCACTGATGAGGATTGGTATATGTTTTCTGCATGCGAAGGACAAAAGGTACAAATCTCAGTAACACCTATCGATGATATAGATGTAGATTTGTATTTGGAGAATAGAGATGGGGATGTTGTAGCTTCTTCGACGAATTCTGGTTCGGCTACTGAGTCTTTGTCTTATACATTGGATAGTACTGGTTATTGGTTTATGCAGATAAAACCGGTGTCTGGGAAGGGTGAATATAGTTTTAGTATAGATGTTACAGGTGAGAATGATGCAGGTACTGGTGGTGATGCTGGTGATTCGTTTTCTTCAGCTACTCAGATTACACCTGGATCCTATTATGGTTATCTAGATAAGGATGATGAGGAGGATTGGTATAAATTTAATGTCAACCAGGGGCAAGGTATACATTTTATATTAGAAGTTAAAAACTATGCATTGTATTCTGATTTTGATATAAGTTTGTATGATCCTTCTGGTAACTTTGTTTATACAGAGAATTACTATTATGATGATGAACTGTTGTATCCTGCTACAGAGTCTGGTACATGGGCTGTTAAGATAAGTATATTCCCTGGTTATAATAATGCTCCTCAGCCGGATGAATGGAAATACTATTATTACGGTTCAGGAGCATACCATCTACAATTTAGTATTGATTCTAGTGCACCAGAACCACCTGCACCGATACCAGAACCACAGATTACACCTGTAGCGAAAACTTTTATTATAAATAATGATCCTGATACCAATAAAGATGAATACATTTATCTAGCAGCTATACCAGCTTCTAACTATATAAAAGATGGCATGAGATACCTCGCTCCAATAGTATACCAGGGTGATACTACTGAAACTAATTATTTTGGTACAGATGCTGATAGAGGAACAGTAGATACTACTACACAATATCTAATTGATGACTGGAATGATTACCTAGCAATGTTCGGTAAAACCGCTGCTGAGCATACTCTCCCTTCTGATCCGATTAAGGCTGCTGCTGAAATAGCGGTAGACAATTGGGAGACTTCGAAACTAGCTGTAATAGCTGTTGATGGAAGCAGCTTCACAGATACAGAAGAAACCATACTTGAGAAAACTACTACATTGAAGAGGAAAGTAGAAGTTAAGACATTACCAGGTGATAATGAGAAACTACCAGGACCAGTTGGTTATCCAATGTTCCTAGGAGAAGAATGGGGTGCAATTGCACTTGCAGCATATGGTGTAACAAAATCATATGGCGATGACGCCTGCACTTATATTGAGAACATATTCCCAGATTATATGTCCTATAGTTCAGATTGGTGGCCTACACCATGGGATGGTGCGGGTGATGCTATTGATGTATATTATCCGATTACTCAAAAGGGTTTATGGACAGTGGGTACGCAACTTAAAGCAGGACAGTTTGATAGTTATAAGATTACGAAGATAGCAGGTGATAGATATAATATTGATGTATCTTCTGCAGATTGTGTTATAACAGCAACAGTGAGAACAGATGAACCTTCTGATTTGCTTGTATTCTTAGTTGATCCAGATGGTAATCTTAAGGCGCCGGATATACCTAGATGGAATGGTCCTGTGTTACCTATTCATGAATGGTATGGTTTTGAGAATCCTCCGGTGAATCCTTGGCGTAGATGGGATCCTGAGGATCATACAGAGTTTACAGCACAAGTATTGCATCCTCAACCTGGTAAATGGACTGTTATTGTTGTACCGAGATATGAGACAGGTGCATCAACAATACCATATACGGTTACAGCTAAGATTAAAACAGTTAACCCCAGGAGAGCAGATGCTATTATATCAGCAGCAAATGCAGCTATTATAGCATCACAAGAACATGCACCACTATTATATGTAACAGAAGATAGTGTTCCTTCTGAAACACAAAATGCTCTCAGTAAACTAGGTGTAACAGAGGTTATATTTATTGAAAGAGGAAACATTGGAGAGAATGTAAAAAGCAGTTTACCATCAATTAAAGATGATCTTACAACAATGCAGGATATAATCGATTATATTAAAGCATATCCTAATACAGAGAATTATATTACCATTACATCGATAAAGACTGGTGATGGTTATTTTGCTCCTGCAGCTATGTTAGCTGCCTATCATTGTTCACCATTACTTAGAATAGGTGAGGCACCAGGTTTACCAGCTGCAGTGGCTGATAGGATAGAGACTTGGCGTTTGTGGGATGGTGATTATTATCATGGTTCCAAGTCAACGGGTCATCTACCAAAGGCAATGGAACCGGTTCCGGGTGAGTGGACAGCGCAGAGTTTGGCTAGTGCCATAATCTATATGCTTAGTGGTGGAGAATCTGGTTCCATACCACCGGTGGGTATGGATGCAGATAGATATTGGAAATGTGAGCTATATGATGATATACATGATTGGATTGCTGGTTATGGTTTGGATGGAGATGGGCAGGAGGCTTATTGTTTTGTTGCACCGAGGGATGATATCTATATACCTGCACATTCTGTTATGATTGGTAATAATTCTTATGCAGGTCATATACCTGGTATTACTCCAGCATATACATCAGCAATTGTTGTGAGGGATATATTATATCCAGCGTTGATATTTGTGAATCCTGGTAGGGATATAACAACTTCTCAATTGATGAATTTCCCTGATGGTGGAACATGGACGACTAATGATGGAAAAACATATAGTGTATATTCGAGTAGAGAGATCAAAAAGTCTTTTGGGTCGCATGGTAGAGTCTATGATGGTCATTGTCTTTGGAGGGCACATCTTAAACGGATGAATGATGGGGCAAGCATAATGTATTATTCTGGTCATGGAACCGGTGGCAGTGGTATTTCAGCGCAGTATGAGCAGACAGAGCATTGTAAATATCCTGAGCAGGTTTGGTGGGATTGCTGGAGAGGTTATAGTTATGATAACTGGAAGATGCCTCGTCACAATGGACGTGTATGGTATAACCCTAAACCACCGAATCTATATGATATAATACACTTTGATCACGTAGATGAATTATTTGGAAATCTACATAGTAATGCAATCTTTTATATGTCTTGTACTACAGCTGATGGAGACGGTCCAATGGTATACCTTGATCATGGAGCGTTAATGTTCTATGGAAACGCCGGATCAGGATTATGCCCAGAGGCAGATCTACAGGATGATGAATTCTTCAAAGATATACTGGTAAATGGTGAAACAATAGGACAAGCATACTCTAAACAGGTATGGCTACACTATAGAGATTATACAACTCAAGACCCGACAGCAATGTACGGACCGAGTACACTCTACGGTGGTCTCTCAATTACAATCACCACTATGCAGTGTATCTATGGGGATCCAAATCTAATCATATACAGTCCAGAGTGGACAGCACCTGTACCAGCGGATTCCTAGGTATATAAAAAGCTCTCTTCTCTCTTTTTTATTTAACAAGACTTTTGCACTTTTTAGAATTCAGGAGAAAATAACTTATCTTTGAACAGTGTTTTTCATCCTCATGGATGGGATGGAAACATGTTTTTTACAA
>QMTB01000144.1 GCA_003649845.1 Thermoplasmata archaeon
GTGTAGAAACCTATGGTTTCAATTTTTATACTAGAGAAAATGTCATCTCCATTATAACTGATACAAAATATTTTGATGGTTTAGAAAAATTTTATCCAGGTAATATATTGATTCTTAACGTTGTTCTATTAAAATCAAAGGACCATATTTTACATCTCTCATTAGAAGATGCAGAGAGGATTATAGAGAATAATCAACCAGAGGTAGCAGTGCTCACTCATTTTGGTATGACTATGATAAAAGCTAAGCCATGGGAACTTGCAGAGGATTTATCAAAGAAAATAGGAGTTAAAGTAGTTGCTGCTAGAGATGGTATGGAGTTACCATTATCATAAAAATTTATCTTCTATAATTCCATTCTTTTTTAGAGAAACGATTCTTCTCAAATTCTTCTGCGAATTCTTCTTCCTCCTCAGTTAGTTTACCTTCCACTAATTTTATATTAAATTCTTCTTCAAATCCTTTCTTCAATGCATCTGCAAGTTTATCAAAAGAGATTTCTTCTCCTCTTATCTTTCTAATAGATGTAACTCTATCTTTAACATTTGCAATAAATTTATCTTTTATCTTTTCATCCGGTACTTTTAGTAGAGTAAACATTGTATCAACATCTACATCTATAAGTATTGTACCATGTTGTAATACTGTTTTATATTTCCTAGTTTGAGCGTTACCAGAGATTTTCCTACCATCAACTAATATATCATTTATAGGAGAATATCTGCTATTAATTCCAATGTTGTATAATCCTTTGATAATAGCTCCACATATTCTATGATAACTCTCCAGTATATTAGATGGTATCTCTGGATGATTTTCACTGATAACAATACTATATGTTAATTCTTTATCATGATAAACTGCTCCACCCCCTGTTATCCTACGCACATAGTCTATACCTCTTCTATGACATTCATCTATATCTACTTCTCTCTCTAGGCTTTGAAAGTATCCTATAGATATCGCTGATGGATTCCATTGATAGAATCTAACAGTAGGAGGAGCTAATTCCTTACTATGCGCATATAGTATAGCTTCATCTATAGCCATATTTCTATATGCATTAGCATAACCTGTTTTAAGTAGACGCCATTTTTCCATCTCTACATATACCTCCTAGTATACCTCCAACTAGATCTTCAACTGTAAAACCAATAATGATTAGATTATTTGAATCTATAGTAGAAGATATTTTATCAAAAAGATTTTTTTCTAATAGTAAAGTGTTTCTAAGATTTTTTTCTAATTCCTCGATACCCTCCTCAGGGTAGATGAAGAAATCACCTGTGATCTGAATATTTTGAATTATCCTCTTCTTCTCATCATACTCTAAGGATATCCTAAGTAATTTTCCATTAGGAGGTTTATAATCATATTCTGTTTTCATTGAAACTAGGAAACTCTCTTCAAGTTTTAACTTTTTTTATAAGATTTATAAGATCATCTGCATGATAAGAGCTTCTAACCAACGGAGCTGATTCTACTTGTAAAAAACCTATCTGATAGCCTATATCTTTAAAATATTTAAATTCATCAGGTGTATAATATTTTATTGTAGGGGCATGATGGATAGATGGTTGTAGATATTGACCTATAGTTAGAACATCTACATTTACATCTCTTAGATTATGCATTGTTTTTATAATTTGATCTATGTTTTCTCCAAGTCCTATCATAAAACCAGATTTTGTAATAATATTAGAATCAATCTCTTTAATTCTTTGAAGTAAATTTAAACTTAGATTATAGTTTCCCTGTGGTCTCATCTTTGAAAATAGTTCTTCAACCACCTCAATGTTATGGTTTATAACATCTGGTTTAGCCCCAATTATTTTATAGATTGCATTATCATTACCTTTGAAATCAGGTATAAGAACTTCAACTATACAATTAGGATTTCTATGTTTAATCTCCATTATAGTTTCATAGAATATCTGTGCACCACCATCATCGAGATCATCTCTAGTAACAGATGTTACAACAGCGTATTTTAAACCTAATATACTAACTGCTTCTGCAACTTCTCTTGGTTCTAAAGGATTAACAGGTTTAGGTTTACCTGATTTAACAGCGCAATACAAACAATTTCTAGTACAAATATCACCTAGAATTAGGAAAGTAGCTGTTCCTCTATTGAAACATTCTCCTCTATTGGGGCATCTTGCTTCTTCGCAGATAGTATGAAGATTTTTATCTCTAAGAAGTTGCCTAACTTTTCTATAGGTTATACCTCCAGGGATTGAAACTTTAAGCCAATTAGGATGCCTAGACATATATTATACTCCCATTGTTACTCTCAATACATCTCTTATTCCAGGTGCGAAACCAAGGATAAATATACCTATTTTAAGCAGGTTTATAAGGTTTCTATATCTATAGGTTTCCTCTCTGTATAAAACATCTAATAATAAAATTATAGATATTATCAATATAAATTTTACAATTGGAAATAAAGGAGGCCATATATTCATCAGTAGATTAGAAGCAGGATGCAGCTCACTATAGGATGGTAAACCCAAGTTTAGAGGATCGTATATACTTATATAACTTGTTAATCCATCTATTAAATGTCCCCCTATCATAGATAGATTTATAGGTTCTGCAAAAGGCTTTATAAAATCATTATCCTCAAATCTCTTTGAAATAACAAAGATTATTATGAGAACAAAAGAAACTATTGTCAAAACCAGTATAAGTACATCTACTCTGCTACCTAAACTAATACTCCATTTATATCCAAGCATCCATTGAATGATGAACCATATAAAAGGTATAGATAATATCCACCCGCTTACACCCATAAATCTATCTATAGTGATTTTTGGGAAATGTTGATGTAAATAGAAGCCTAATAGAAAAAAAATCAACGCCCAAAGTAATATATTTATATATATAATTGGAGCTACAAACCAATATCCATATGGTTCTTTAAAGAAATTGGAATCCTCTAGTACTCTTGTAACTGCTCCTATAAAAATGAAAGGTAAAACACCAGAGAAAAACCTCCAATTCACAGCTATATTCCATCTGCTAAGTAATTTGTATAGTATAAAAAGTACTGTTATTGCTATGATACCATATACAGTCTCAGAGACTATAGTATATTTATCAGCAGCAGGTATACCATGATAATAGACTGTATATCCTTTTACATCAGATACAATAGGACCCCAAAAATATTTCCATATAAATTGATCATAAAACAAAGATGGAAAGAATATATAGCCTAGGATAAAAGAAGCAAGTACAGCGAGTAGAATAGCTATATATATAATGCTATCTCCAAATATATTCCTCATCTACCTTGAGAAACTAAAATAGGATATATTAAGTATGTGATAGTTGATTATGATAGTTGATTAAAAATCTACTATAGAATTAGTAAATCACTTATAGAGTTCCTCTATATTTTTGAATTATCTGAGTAGGGAAAGTAGAATAGGGGTATAAGAGGGTTCCCTATAGAGATTATTGGATAAAACTAAACACCATTTTTCTAGAATACTTCTTCTATATATACAATATTTTCTTGATTATTGGAGTGAAATCAAAATCTTTTATTATAACCATCCTCCCGAAAACATATTTTCTTATAACTGGTGTATAGGTTATGAAGTTATTCTCTTTGAGATAACTCATCTTTTGTGTTTTATCTTCTTTATACTCCTGGTAAGTTTTATATGCTGAGATTAGAACTGCTTCAAATTTTCTATAAGCAAAGAATATAGTTGATGGTGTGTCTAAACGATTTTTTTCTATATCATTTGGACATCTATGGGGATTAAAATTAAGATGATGAAATGCTAGTATCTCAAAACCTAGTTTTTCAATATTAGGTATGACAATTCTTCTAAATAGTTTTTCTTCGAATAGATGATTTTTTATCCTAGCTACGGTATGACGAGAGAAACCAACTAAATCCCCTATCGTCTGTGTTGTTGCATCTGGGTTTTCAACTAGAGCAATGAGGACTTTTTTCTCTTTCTCATTTAAATCGTATTGTTGAGCTCCTCTAAACCATCGTTCACCTCCATTATCTTCCTCTATATCATCTAATGAGAAGATATGTTTGAGTAGTCTTGAAAAATCAAAGAATCGTTGTATTCTGCTAATTTCAAATGGAAATATAGCTTCCTGAGGGTATTCTTTTTCTAGAAGTCCAACTCCTCCAAATGTTTCTGTTCTTATCTCATCTATCTTACCTATATCTGTATATCTTTTAGCTATGCTTAAAGAGAAACCTTTTTCTTGTTCTCCAACTGAGAAGAATACCTCATCAAATATCTCTATAGTTTTTTTTGTCGTTTTAACTCTCTCTACCAATGGTATAACCGGGTTAAAATTGGTATGTGTAGCTACCATGAGTTCGCAGCCTAATCGATTTACCATTGGTACTATGGCATTACAGAATAGGTTTTGTTGCTGCAATCTTCTTTTTATAGAGGTTAGAGTGGAGAGCCTCACATTTATAAGTGAGGAAAGTTCGCTCTCTTTTAATTCAGGATACCTTGTTAGTCCATATAATACTTTTTTCTCTTTCTCATTTAAATCGTATTGTTGAGCTCCTCTAAACCATCGTTCACCTCCA
>QMTB01000145.1 GCA_003649845.1 Thermoplasmata archaeon
CCATCTTTCATATAATTAGAGGCTGGTATAGCAGCTAGGTAACCATACTCATCTTTGTTAGTATCAGGATCATTGTTCACAATGAAAGTTTTTGCCACAGGTGTAATCTGCGGTTGTGGTATAGGTGCGGGTGGCTCTGGTGCACTTGAATCCAAACTGAATTGTAGATGATAGGCCCCTGAACCATAGTAATAATATTTCCAATCCTCAGGTTGAGGAGCGTTTTTATATCCTGGGAATATACTTATCTTGACTGCCCATGTACCAGATTGTGTAGCAGGATATAACAGTTCATCATCATAGTAATAGTTTTCCTTGTATACGAAGTTACCCGAGGGGTCATATAGAGTTATATCAAAATCTGAGTAGATTGCATAGTTTTTGACTTCTAATGTGAAGTGTATTCCTTGTCCTTCGTTTACGTTGAATTTATACCAGTCTTCTTCATCATTCATATCTAGATATCCATAATAAGATCCAGGCGTGATCTGAGTTGCTGAGGAGAAAGAATCTCCAGCATCTCCGCCTGTTCCTGCATCATTCTGTCCTGCTACCTCGATATCAAATGTATATTCGCCTTTTCCAGATACTGGTTTTATCTCCATAAACCAATAACCTGTGTTATCTAGTGTGTAAGATAATGATTCAGCAGCCGAACCAGAGTTTGTCGATGAAGCTACGATGTCTCCCTCTCTATTGGATAAGTATAAATCTATATCCATGTCATCAATAGGTGTTACAGAGATTTGTACGTTTTGCCCTTCACATGCAGAGAACATATACCAGTCTTCATCAGTACTAGACGAGATTTTACCTGTCCTACCTCTACCCGGCGTGTCATCTATCGGCTCACCAGGATATATAGGTGTAGAACGAGAGACCTTATCCCCCGCATCTGTTTTCGTACCTGCATCCTTGTTATCATCATCTGACGACATTGGTTGAGTTTCATCGATTATATATTTTCTATCCAGTTTGTATGCTTTTTGTGTAGTATCCTTATTTTCCTCATATGTTCCCCATATATCTATTGGGTTAGCCATTTTCTGTTTCTCTTGGATACCAACAGAACCTACTGGTACAAAAAAGATACTTCCTAATAGTAGCACTGCGAATGCAACTGCCTCTAATTTAATAGTTTTTTTCGCATTATTCAAAGTAGCTCTACCCCCTATATTATTTTTTTTAGTTTCTTTAAAAATTATAATGTTAATCTATTATATATATATTGTGTTGTGTTTATTTGTATTTCCGTTGGTTTTTTGAGCGCTATCAGACGGTGTAGGCATTATATGTATGTCTATGTGTCACAATAACAATATGTACCACAAAGAGCAGATGAGATTGTAGAGTCGATGTTATAGTATAAAGCATCCGATTCTCCTATCTCTCCTAATCAATTTATATATTAAGTTAGATTAAGTTAGAGATAATTTAAAACCGTTGAAAGTAGGATAGGTTAGTACAGAAAGTGGATGAGGGGTGATGAGTGATTAATAGTTATGAAATTAAGATTAGTTTATTGAAGGATGTTTTGATTTCCAAAATAATTTATTTATGGTTGGCATATTCTATGAGCTATGAGATTTCTAATAATATTTGGATGTGGTAGTATTCTAGGATGGTATCATCACTAAAGATTGCTAGATGGTTAAATATTCTAATATGTTCTCAAGTTCCGTTTGGTTTCTGTCACGTATTTGCTACATTGAATACCCTACAGGAGTTGTTATACTATCTTCTCGCTAATGCTACCGTTACGCTAGATGTTCTATTATTTGATATAAAAGGTCTTATTTGATGTATGGATGAAGTAGGAATGGAGGGTGGCATAGATATAAGATGGTAAACTGTAGGTGGCAAGGGCATAGAATTAGTAAGGATAGTAAAGACAAACTGTACAGTAATATATAGCGTAATATATAGCAAAATTGTACAATAATAGTATAGTAATATATAGAAAGCTTTTTATATAATAACATTATATTTATATTATAATTTAGTAGATAAAGCGAAAAATTTATAGATGTGTTAATATATTTGAAATAATGGGGGAAACGAAATTATGGCCATAAAAGGAAAGGCGAAAAAATTGGTAGAGGCAGCTGTAGTAATCACTGTAGTTGCAGCTCTTATAGTACCTGCATCTGCGGTGGTTACTAACGAAAGGAATCAGAGGAGCATTTTCGACTCTGATCTGCTAAAAATGGTACCCATTGAAGTGCAAAAAAGACCCGTTTCTACTCTAGCAATGGATGGAAATATAAAACTATCTCCCGGTGGACCAACTGATGAATTCCTGCCAGATATAACAAGGGATGGAAACGGTAATATAATTGTTACATTTACTCAAGAGATCTCCCCAACTGAAGGACTAGCACACATAGCATATTCATCAGATGCTGAGACTTGGAATGATCTAATACTCACTGGATTCGAAGGATATAACGTGTATTGCCAGTTAGCCTACATGGAAGATACAAAATATGATACTGGTACCTTTGATGGGGTATGGTGGGATTGCATAGATGAGACTAGAGATGCAGGATACTTTATCAAAATAGGTGATATTACCGATGATTCAACATGGGAGGGATACCAATGGGTTGATGATTCTCGACCAGGGGTATCCTGTCTAGTATGGAAAGATGATATGCTCTATCAACAAGTATCATTTGGACAAGCATCTGGACCAGTATGTGGAATGATTGATGATGATCAAGGTATGGATCAAGGTACAATGTTATATTGGATGGATGACGAGATAACCGGCATAGTCAGTAACTGGGATAGCGGAACAGGTCCGCTCGGTGATTACTTCCCAGCTTCAGATATAGATCTTGCACCAATACATGATAATAATCCAGTTCAAACAGAGAATGATTTCTTCTACATGGTTCATCAATCAGATAGAGGTGACTATTCAGAGGTTTGCTGGAAACGTGTTGTTCCCAATATAGAAGATGATCAAGAATTTGTTGCTGATCAACTTTACCTAGATGGTGGAGAGGCAAATGGATATAACGCCAGACATCCAGTTGTAGATGCATCTGGAGATAAAGTAATGGTTATATATATGTCTGATGAAAATGGCGACTGGGATATCAAATGTAAATACAGTAGTGATCGTGGCGCAACATGGGGAAGTAAAATGATTGCTGCAGAAAGCGGTGTAGATGAACTATATCCATCCTTCTATATGGAAGGTGACAATGTACATTGTATCTATATCAAAAATGGAAATCTATATTACATTGAATCAGACAACTTCGGAGAAACTTGGAGCGATCCAGTACAAATTAATGACGTAGATGGAACAGTTGTTGCAGAAGTAAATTCTGCCGTAATTCATCCAGCTGGTATGGTTTGGACTGATGAGAGAAATGGAAACAAAGATATCTATTATGCTCAAGGCGCACCAGCTCCGTTCTTGACTGTGGAGAAAATTCAAGGTGGAGTTGGAGCAACTGCAACTATTACAAACAGTGGCAATGCTCCTGCAACCAATGTACAATGGGCTATCACTTTGGATGGTCTAGTGTTCCTTGGAGGAGAAAAATCTGGCACAGTTTCAACTATTGCACCAGGTGAATCCGTTAAAGTTAAATCTGGCTTCCCACTTGGATTTGGACCAGTGGATGTAACGGTAACAGTTCAATCTGCTGAAGGTGCATCTGCATCAAAGACTACTTCAGGTACGTTGCTGCTATTCTACCTTAAAATATAAAACCTCTAAAATCTCTTCTTTTTTTATTCTACTATTATAAAATTGAACTATTATAAAATTGAATTATATGTTTCTCTTTAGTGGAGTGGTCTATTGAATCTAGAAATGAATCATCTTTAATCTAGGAAATCCTCCATTTATTGTATAACAAATTTGTTGTTTGAATTGAGGTTGGAGAGTAATTTAGAGACTATATTTTTTCGGTAGCTCTAACTGTCTATTTATTAATTGAACTGAAATAAATTGAAATTTTTGTATAAAATACATGAATAATATAGGTGTCCTAGTGTGTCTCATATAAACCTTATAGAATAAATATTCCATGAAGAGAAGTTTAATCATTATTTTATGATTAGATTTATTAGATGATGATTGTAAGGTGAAAAGATAATTTACTGTAATTGGAAATAAAATAATTGATTAGAAACCAAAAGAGGCAAAGTAAAGCTAAAAAGGGCATAACAAAACTAACATGGTATATAGTCTGTTTGTATATAAAAATGTTGTGGAGGCAAAATGGTGCTGTTAACTTTAGCATAATACCACCTCACGGAGAACATACAAGAATCTTTCATACTCTGAAACAATAACAATTCCCCTCTTTGCTAGGATTGGGGAATTGTTTTGAAACGTCATATGACTTCTCACCCAGTTATAATAGAAGAGGAAGAGGTTCATCCATCTGTGTACGTGTCCTGCGACCCAGGCATATTTACTGGGAAAATAATTATCAAACAACCTTGTTCTATCTTTCACTGTTTCAATCATACGTTCAACATAACTCCTTATTCCTCCAGATATAGTTTCATGGGACCAACCTATCCTAGGTAGAATCTTATAC
>QMTB01000146.1 GCA_003649845.1 Thermoplasmata archaeon
ACAGAGAATATATTCTATAATCATCCTATTCTTAATTATATTTCCTATTATTGGGATAATTCCTTATGCTAACAGTTCTGATGAGACAAAATCGAGTTTATCCAATAACTATTTTGATACAGAAGATTGGCCTATGTTTAGATATAACTATGCTAGAACAGGTTTCTCACCAGGTGAAGCACCAGATACAAACATTATAAAATGGAAATTTTCAACAGGAAATATAATCCTTTCCTCACCTTCTATAGTAAATGGAAAATTGTATATTGGATGTTATGATTTCTATGTGTATTGTCTAGATAGTAGAAATGGAACACTGGAATGGAGATTCAAAACAAATAATGCTATTGAATCCTCCCCTTCGATAGAGAATGGAAAGGTGTTTATAGGTTCTAATGACGGAAAATTATATTGTATAGATGCTAATGATGGTTCAATAGTATGGTATTTTCAAACACCCAGGGAGATTCGTTCTAGTCCATTAGTTATAAATGGATATGTATATGTTGGATCTACAGATGGAAATCTATATTGTTTTAACGCCTCCTCAGGTGTAGAAAAATGGAGGTTTTCCACATCTGGAGGGATTGTTTCTTCTCCAGCCTATTACAATAATAAAATATTTTTTGGATCCATGGATGCTAACATATATTGTATTAATGCTACTAGTGGTGAGCAGATATGGAAGTATAAGACAGGTGATGGTATAACCTCCTCTCCAGCTATAATGGAAAACAAGGTTTATATTACCTCTAAGGATGGTCTTATCTATTGTATTAGAATAAACGATGGATCACTAATATGGTCTAGGTTTATAGGAGACGCTGTAGGATCTCCAGCTGTGTATGGAGATAAAATCTACATAGGAATTAAAAGGAACATTGATAACATTTATTGTCTAAATGCAACTAATGGAGAAATAATTTGGTCTAAAACTCTAGATGGTTCCATATATTCATCTCCTGCTATAGCAGATGGAAAACTATACATTGGATCATGGAATGATCATCTATATTGTATGGATATATCTAATGGAGAGATTATTTGGATTTATAACACATCTGGTACAATTACTTCATCTCCTGCTATAGCAGATGGAAAAGTATTTGTTGGATCTTGGGATAGATATATCTATTGCATAGGTGAAACCAATCGTCATCCTGTAGCTAATTTTACATATCAACCTCTCACACCATCGACAGCCGATACAATATTTTTCAATGACACATCATATGATCCAGATGGTTATATTGTTTCTTGGTATTGGGATTTCGGTGATGGTAATACATCAACAGATAGGAATGCTACGCATTCTTATGCTGATGATGGAATCTACAATGTTACATTAACTGTTACAGATAACGATAATGCAACTGATAAAATAAATGCTACATTAATTGTACACAACCAACCTCCAATAGCTGTTAATGACACAGTATCAACTCATATAAATATACCTGTTACTATTAATGTAACAGAAAACGATTATGATCCAGATGGATATATAAATATATCAAGTATCAATATAACAGTTTTTCCTTCAAATGGATCTATAGCAATCAATCGAACAACAGGTTTAATCAACTATATACCCTCTATAAACTATACAGGTGTAGATTTTTTCAATTACACCATATATGATGATGATGGAGATGGGTCTAATGAGGCTGTTGTTAAAATTATAGTTACACAAAATCTATCTCCAAAAGTTAATTTCTCCTTCAACCCTGAGGCTCCATCTACTTCTGATACAATTCATTTTACAGATAGATCTATAGATCCAGATGGTTATATTGTTTCTTGGTGGTGGGATTTCGGTGATGGTAATACATCAACAGATAGGAATGCTACGCATTCTTATGCTGATGATGGAATCTACAATGTTACATTAACTGTTACAGATAACAGTGGATTATCAAACTCTACATATAAATCCATCAATGTATCAAATGCTCCACCTGTAGCAGTAGACGATAAAATATCAACACTTACCGATACACCAGTTGAGATAAATGTTACAGCCAATGACTATGATACAGATGGTATCATAGCAAATATCTCTATAATAGAAAATACATCTCATGGAAATCTGTCTATTAACCCAAATGGCTTGGTAGTCTACTCTCCAGAACATGGTTTTACAGGGGAAGATCAATTTATCTATATAGCTATAGATGATGATAACGCTTCTTCTAATCAAGCTACTGTTTTAATCGAGGTAGGATCACCTATTAAACCCCCTCGCTGCTCCTTTTCATATACCCCTCAAAATCCCACGACAGAAGATGTAATACAATTTCATGATACCTCTACAGATGATAAGGGAATTGTTTCCTGGCATTGGGATTTCGGCGATGGAAATATCAGTGAAGATAAAGATCCTCCCCATAGATATAAAACAGCAGGGACATATACAGTGACCCTTAGAGTTGAGGATTCAGATGGATTAAATGATACAGCTTCAAAAAATATCATAGTTAGAGAGAGAGACCATCCAGTATACGTTGAAATAGAATATCCTCAAAATAATAGTGTTATAAATGGTACAATTGAGATCAGAGGGAAAGCTAGTTCTGATAAGCCGATTCAAAAAGTAGAAATAAAGTTTGATTCTGGTAGTTGGATAACTATTGCTGGAAGTGAAGAATGGAGTTATCTATGGGATACAACAAAGGTTTCTAATGGTTTACATACGATATACGTTAGAGGATACAATGGTTATTCCTATTCAGATATAGAAAGTGTTCAAGTAACTGTCAACAATGTTATAATAAAGGAAAACCAACCACCAGTAGTTGAGATAAGCTATCCTCCCCCCGGATTACAAGTATCAGGAGTAGTACACATCATTGGAACAGCATATGATAGTGATGGAGAGATACAAAAAGTTGAGATAAAAATCGATAACAACTCTTGGATTACTGTTAATGGTAGAAAAACATGGGAATATAGTTGGAATACAAGTGATATATCCGAGGGAATACATCATATATATACTAGAAGTTATGATGGCGTAGATTATTCTTCTATTGTAAATATACAAATAACTGTATCGAATACTTTGCCTTTAGAGTCTGAGGAATCTCAGAAAACCTCTTTCACCCTTCCGATATTCATTATAATCGTAATACTTATCGGCGCTATTACAGTTATACCAATTATTTATATAATAAAAGTGTAAAAAATAAAAGAGAGTTGTAGAGTGTGGTTTCTTTATGGTATTATTAGATCTAATAGCCACATGATTATTTTTCCAATTGTTGTAGCTATCGATCCAACAACTGAGAATAGAAGCTGTACAACTTTCACTATAAATAGTCCTATAGCGCTAGCTATAGTCGCTAATACTGTACTTATTATAGCTATTAAGATGAAAAGTAGTGCAAGTATACAATTTGGAAGAGCACCGTTTAGTGATTTTATCTTATCTCTGGCTTTCTCCATAAATGTTTCTATGTTAATATTTGATAATTTCTTTTCGATGTCGTAATTCTCTAGATTTTTGATCTTCCCCATGAAATACGCTTCATTTGCTTCTATTGCAGAATGATATTCAACTGCTGGTATCGATGGTACTACTAGCATCAAAAAACATGCGACTAAACTTCCAAAGACTATGGTCTTCTTCATATTTTCCCCCTTTTAAATTGGTTTTAGTATTACCAATATACATTTATCAATATTTAAAACTTTCATTAAATTAGAATTATTTAGAAAAATAAATTTAATTAAATTTTTATTTTAATTAAATTTAATTAAAATATAATTAAAAAATCTTTAGATTTTATCTTAGACTCTTTATTGCATCGAACCGCAACAAATTTATAATGGCACATCTATATTTTCTAGGAAAAGTTTGTGTGGAGTTGAATAGACATGAAAACCTATCAAACTCTGTTTTTACTACTTATAGTAGCGACGCTAATGTCTCTCCCTCAGGCAGTTAGTATAGATAATATTACTAAAACAAGGACAATAAATGACATCTATGATCTTCCAAGTTCCTTCGATCTAAGGGATGTGAACGGAACTAGCTATGTTACATCTGTTAAAAATCAAATGGGTGGAACCTGTTGGACTCATGGGACAATGGCTTCAATAGAAAGCAATCTTTTGATGACTGGGAATTGGAAGAAAGCTGGTGAAACTGGTGAGCCTAATCTTGCAGAGTATCATCTTGACTGGTGGAATGGATTTAACACATTCTATAATGAAGATGATCCCGGAGGCTCTGGTCTTGAGGTTCATTATGGAGGAGACTATCTAGTTGCTGCTGCATATCTCTCAAGAGGCGATGGAGCAGTTAGAGATATAGATGGTCAATCTTTTGGAACTCCCCCAGAGAGATGGAATCCAAGTTACCATATATATTATCCAAATGACATTGAGTGGTACACTGTTGGAGATAACCTTGAAAATATAGATACTATAAAGAGAGCCATTATGACTCATGGGGCAATAGGAACCTGTATGTATTACACAGATTCCTTCTGGAATTACACTTTTTGGTATAATGGCCAAGACCCGCCTAATCATGCTATTGCTATAATTGGATG
>QMTB01000147.1 GCA_003649845.1 Thermoplasmata archaeon
AGCCACACACTACGGCAAAGGAAACGTAATACTATCAGTAGTACACCCAGAACTAACCATAGGCAACAACAAAGCACACGACATATTCATCAGAAACCTACTATGGACAGCAAAAGCACTACCTGCATCTTAAACTATCCTTATCAAACTTATATACTGATAGGAAACCTCTCTATTATGGAAGAAGAACATTCTTCTAATGGGGAATCTATACTCTTTTTCAAAATTTATCTCTCTACCTTTTGATTCTACCAGTTGTCTAATAAAATTAAGGGTTTTTGTGAGATGAAGGGAGTATATAGTGGAAGCAATATCCATGCTTTTCTCTAAAAATATCCTATCTGCATTTATATTCCCCTTCTGAGCCCCAAAAGGAGGGTTCATTATAACAGTATCAACCTTTAGAGATACATCCCTAATGTCAGAAACTATAAAAGAGATTTCAAGAGAATGATTTTTTCTAAACTCCTCTGCTCTTTCTATGCAATTTTGATCTATATCTACTCCAATAACCTTTTTTGCACCCATAATCGCTGCTCCTACGGAAAGTATACCTGTGCCACAACCTAGATCTGCAACTATTTTATTCTCTATATCCTCAAAGGAATATGCGATAAATATCATCTCTGCAGCAATATTTGCAGGAGTTTGATATTGTTCTAGTGAAGGCATAGGTTTATCAAATGATGGTACTTTTTGTAGAAATATCTCTAATTCCTTTTGTTTCATATCATAGATTTAAAACCTTATAATGTTTTAATTTTTCTAGACTGCTAACTTAAGCTACCGCTAGATTCTCTTCATACTGTTCTTTCCCAATCGGCAAGGTGAAGTAGAAAGTTGAACCTTTACCTTTACCTGGACTTTCAGCCCATATTTTACCACCATGTTTCTCCACTATACGTTTAGATATACTAAGACCTAATCCACTGGAATCCAGGTCATGTCTAGATTCATCTGCTTTATAGAATTCATCAAAAATCTTTTTTATCTGTTCCTCTGTCATACCTATACCTGTATCCTTTATTGAAACCTTGATCATATCCTCCTCTCTCACTGCATCTAATGTTATACTCCCTCCTTCAGATGGCATATATTTAACAGCATTGGTAAGTAGGTTAGTTAGAAGTTCAGTGAGACGTAACTTATCGGCATATACAACTATATCCTTCCCAATATTATTGATAATATTAATGTTGTTTTCATTAAACAAAACTTGATTATTCTCTATAACAGAAGATGCTTCTTCTGAAAGATTTAGATTCTCCATGTTGAATTCTATTTTACTTGAATTAAGCTTAGCTAATTCTATTGTTTTTGAAACTAGTTCCTTCATATAATGAACATTTCTTATAACTACATCGAATAATTCTTTACTCTTCTCACTTTTAGCTTCTTTCTTTAAAATGGGCAAGAGTATCATCATTGGAGTGAGAGGGGTTTTAAGGTCATGACCCAGTTGATTTATAAATTCATCTTTCTGTTTCATTAATCTCTCAATTTCCTCAGTACGTTCCTTAACCTTCCTCTCGAGATCCTTATTCATAGCAAATAATATTTCATGAGCATCTTTTAACTCGTTTATCATCATATTTCTCTCTGTTATATCTAGTAGAGATGCTACACTTTTTTTGGTACCTGGTATAAGCGCAAAGGTTAGATAAACATCTTTAGAAATACCATGGCGATCAACAAATTTGAACTCATAGTTAGATGGAACATCTTTATCTGAAAGACGTTCTATATGAATTTTTTTCATTCTTTCTAGATCTTTTTTAGCTACAAAATCTGTCCAAGGTTTTTTACCTTCTATCTCTCTTCTAGAATATCCTGATAATTTCTCAAAACCAGTATTTGCGAGAGAAATTATATCATTCTCCTCTATAATAACTGTTGCAGTGCCAGTATTTTCAAATATACTCCTATACATTTTCTCGCTTTCTCTGAGTTCTCTCTCTACTTTCTTATATTCTGTGATATCTCTAAATGAGATTATACGACCTATGGTTTTTCCTCTATCATCGGTTAAAGGTGTTGTTTTTATGCAGAAAAAATATTTTATTCCATCTTTTCCTATAATTTCTAATTCCCCATCTGTATACTCTTCAATTAGAAAATCCTTTAAAAGCTCTTGATCTGAAATATCTGACATACATTTTCCTATTGGTTTTGCACAATCTTTGAATAATATCTTAGCAGAAGGTGTGTAATCTACAACCCTATTTTTTGTATCCACTACTATAATTGGATCTTCAAGTCTTTCAAACACTGTTTCTCTGGCGATTGGTACAAGTTCTATTAGAGAAAACTGGGAGAAACCATATAATATCCCCAAACCTGTTACAATAAAAACCGCTGGTGAATAATCTATCTCTGCAATGGGTGTTAATCCTATTGCAAATAGAAAATTAGCGATCCATGGAGCAAAACTTGATATCAACAAAATTATAGCTTGCTTGCGATAAACATCTTTAAGTTTTATTAACCCTATTATTAGATAGAAATTCCCTATCAAAATTAGTAGATATGAATATAATAATAAGGACCACCAACCAATACCATGAACTACAGATGTTGTAACATATCTACCTATTTTTATATACTCAATTTCGCTCCATATCAAATGGTGAAATTGATCTGTGAAAACCAATACAATAAATAAAGTGGATATAGAATAAAGTAGACCTAACACCTTTGAACTAAGCCATCTTCCTCTTCCACTCCATTGAATACACATCCATGCCCAAGTAGGTGGAATTAGAAGAGTTCCAATATATTTAAATTTCTCCCAAAAATAGGTTTCTTCGTTAGTAGGTGTAACAAAAGAAAGTATAACTCCAAAGATCCATATTGCAGCAGAGAAAAGAAGTATAGAAAAAATCTTAACATGCTGTAAACCTTTATTCTCCATATATTTTTTATATTTTTTAATGGTATATATACCCAAAGCAATGATTATCCATCCTGCAGCAAGTAGAAATAACATATATATATCAATATCACTTGGGGCTACCATTTTCCTTCCTCTGGAGAGAAACAACTTAGATCTATTCAATTTTTGTCAATTTGATCTCCCTCAAATTATTCCTCAGATTATATCCCATCCGCAAATACATCTCATATCTTAAAACACAATTTATATTATATAAGTTACGTTCCATCTAAATTTTTTCTCTAAACCATAATTGATCTGCTATGATAAATCCGAGGAGAAAATAAATTTTTTACAGGATTTTACATTTATTCATCTTAACCTGAGGGAGTATATGAATTTTTAAATCTTTATACATATATCCTAAATCCAGTAATTTATAGAGATACAATCCGTAAGTTTTATCTTCTATTATCTGTTATAAATATATGTAATGGGCTTGTAGATCAGACTGGAAGATCGCCTCCTTGGCATGGAGGAGGCCTCGGGTTCAAATCCCGACAAGTCCATACCTCTCTACAGGAGGGAAATCCGTCAAGAGGGCATTTTCTCTTCATCTCTTGACCCCTCCTACCTTTTCTTGTGTTTCCTAAGCGCATGTAAAAACCAATCTTTCGGTTCTTGTCTGTAGTATTCCTCTGCAAATTCGATATACCCATCTGTAGTAGATGGTTTTTCATGTCCAAGGTATTTCTGTACCCGTCTGGTATCCCATGTTTTACTTTCGAGTTTAGTTCTAATTAAAAGAGCTATTGCACACCAATGTCTTGAAACATATGGTTGATAACTTGGCCATACTTTCTTTCCATTTTCACTTAATTTCTTACCTAAATATCTCACAGTAAAAGGTTTTCCATTTGGTTGGAGATAGAGAGCATCACCTGAGTATTGATTCTCTACTTTTGGACGCCAGTGGTCTATCCAGTTTTTGAGGCTTTTATAAGTTGGTGATGAAAGAACATATCTTTCTGGTATGATTATTCTTTTTGAATCTCTCTTCTTTGTTTCAGTGATTATGATACTTCCTCTACCTTTGTTGTCTATATCTATATCTTTTACTGACATTGCGCAGGGTTCACTTGGTACTCTCCATCCTATGAAAAAATTATGAAACATTAGATAACTGATAAAGAGCGTTTTCATATGGATCTTTTGAATATCTGTAGTTGCAGAGTTCGTATACTGTTTCTGGGAAGGGTATTTTTCTTTTTTTATGTCTTGGTAGAACTGGTAGTTTATAATACCAGGATTTTGGATCTATGCCATATGCTCGGAGGAACATTTGCATGGTTCTTAGATCGTTCATTAACGCGTATCCTGATGCTTTTTCGATTCTTTCTCTGTAGTCCATGTAAGCTATGAATTGTTCGTAGACAGGGTTGTTGAAATCTATTGGATATATTGGATGTTTCATCATTCTTCTTGCGCATCTTAGTCGATGTTCTATAGAGGATTTACTTAGTCTTTGCCATCTTTCAGCGTGGAATGCTACTTTTTCAAATGTAGATGTTTCAGGATTTAGTTTTATTGGATTTTCGATGTAGTATTCCCTTTTTACTTCGTGCCGTTCTTTCAAGTTTATCAGCCACACCATTTAGTAAGTTTTAGTATTACTAAAAA
>QMTB01000148.1 GCA_003649845.1 Thermoplasmata archaeon
TAACACCAAGATTTTGGATTTATTAGCACTAGTATATGGGAAATGCTAACAATAGGATTTGGGATAACAGTGGGATGGTTTGTTTAGATTATTACTATCTTATTTTATCTCATTATTTGATTTTTTCCATCAATGGTTTTATCTTATCTTTAGGGATAGGTTTTATATATCCTTCCTTCTCTGTTTTCCATCTTTTATCCTGATTGTATCTAGTAATAATTTAGTAGGGGGGGAGTATATTAGTTGCCTAAATCTATACTTCAAAGGTTTCCATCTAAACTATTCAATCTTTTTCCAGCGACAACATACATACCTAGGAATCTAAGTGATCTCAAAAATACTATCCTAAGGTTCTTGAATCCAACCCTATGTAACCTCTCTCCCTATGGAATATCATGGTGATATAATTATATTCTCCTCATCCAATTTGATACACCAGTCTATACTATCAATCCTCACTCGATAAACACCTTCTTTTTTACTAGATATAAGCTTGATATCCACTTTTGGACGTCTATTATGTAGATCTTTTCTCAACTCCTCAATTATCTCCTCAACCCTATTTTTTACTAAAAAAAGGGGTCAATCAACATAATTTTAAATACACTCGGATACTTTAGAAGAATATCCAGTTGGGGTTGTGATAGTAGTGATTCAAAGAATATACGTGGATACCTCCGTTTATAGGTGGTGTTTATGATCCAGAGTTCAGTGAATGGTCCAAAAAACTTTTAGAAGAATCTAAGAGGGGAATCAGGACTCTAGTGATCTCTGATCTAACTCTGAGGGAACTAGAGGAAGCACCGGAGAAGGTTAGGGTTTTAATTAATGAGATAAGTAGTGAAAACAAAGAGTATGTTACTCTAAACGAGGAGACAAAAAAACTAGCGGATCATTACATAGAAGAAGGTGTTGTATCAGAAAACTATCTAGTTGATGCGCAACATATCGCTATAGCTACTGTTTATAAGGTAGATGCTCTTGCTAGTTGGAATTTCAAGCATATAGTAAACCTGAATCGGATAAGACTTTATAATGCTGTAAATCTTAAATATGGTTGCCAACTAATTGAGATTAGAAGTCCACGGGAGATAATATATGAGGAATAAAAAATTTGATAGCGTAAAATTGATGCGGGAAATTAGGTTGAAACTATCCAAGATTTATAAAAATATAGAGAGGGAGAATAAAGAGTTAATGGAGATTAGGAGGAAATACAATATCAAATGATAAAGAAACCAAGGTTCTATCCAGAAGTGTCATCTAAGATTAGTTACCCTCCACTATATGTAAGCAACCTTATAATAAAATTAACCCTCCTTTTTTCTTGGAATTTTAAATACTAGTTTTTAGATTTCCTTCAAAGCTTCTTTTAGACTAGTCGCCTCTATGAAATCCTTATCTCTCATACGTTTTCTATGCTCCTTTAATAAATAGTCTTTTTTACCATATTTGATGTTCCTTTCTATTTCATCTAATTATTTATCTTTCTACATCCCAAAATTACTCTAATGTAGTAAAGGGTTTGGTATATAAAATCATATAGTATACTATATGATTCTGAGTATCTTAAGGTTATTGAATCATACAACTTGAAGAAGTTGATATCACTAGGCTGAGATGTGGTAACACTAGGTTGAAAGGGATTAAGAGGGTCTAATATAATGTAGATCATATCTCAGATAAATGTTTAACTTGTATGCCATATCTTTTTAGATAATTTTTTGTCTCGGTTTTGAAGAAATGTTTATCCATAGACCATATAATGTTGCATCTACAATAGAGTGCAGTAGCTAGATGGAGAGAGTCGCTTGCATATAAACTTAGTTTAACCTCTATATCTCTAGCGTACTCTAGTATATTTTCTAATTCAACATCCTCTAGAGCACCTATATTATACAACCCTTTAACCACTTGAAAAGCTTCTAGGATTTCTTTCTCAGGGAAACCATTTTTTACTAGAGCTCTGATTAACTCTAGTAATCCATATCTAGACATTATAAACCTTGTATCAAAATTTGTAACTCTATCTAGTAATCTAAGAGATTCTTCATGATATTCCTCTTCTCTTCTAAACCATTTCACGACAATACTAGTATCTAGGTACTCACTCATTCCTCTTCATCTCTAATAGAAGATAATGTCTCAGTTAAACTTTTTTCACCAAGATTCTTATCTGCGATACTGTTGATCTTCTCAGCTAGTTTCAAGGCCTTGTATCTACGTATGAGGAGTCTTATACCCTCGTTCACAGCTTCTGTTCTATTTCTAAATAAACCTTGATTCACTAGAGTATCTAATTCTTTTAGAAGGGTCTTAGATGTTCTAATATTCAACTGATAAGATCTCATTATGTAAGACATATTTAATACAAATATAAATATTTGATGGCTCTATTGGAAGACTATATCTTCATGAATATATGGATGTTTAGCTTTTTTATCCATCGTATCCTCTTTTCAAAATAGGAAGTGAAACTGCTAAAATATAGGATAATAAAGATACTTGATAATACTAAGACATGAGAAACAATATCACTACTAAGATATGGAGAAACAATACCACTAATATATTTGTGGTTCACCACCACTAAGATATGGGATTTGTTACCACTAGGATTTGGGGAATTTGCCACTAAAATTTAGGATTTGGTATCACTAGGATTTGGGAAATGAAACCACTAAGATATGGGACAAGAATGAGTAAGAGGAGTTGGAGTGGGAGGTAGCGGATGTTTTTTGTTCTATGTTACCTTTATTTCTAGTATAGTTATTTTCTATCTTATCCTAATTTATATCTAGTAAAATAACTTAGTATGGGGGAGTAATAGTATTTGTCCAATGTATCTCCATCAGATAAGTCATTTCCATTTAAACAATGGCTTCCATCTAAAAATATTAAAACCATCTCCAGCAAACTTCCCACCTTAGAATGATATTAAACGCTCTAGAGAAAAATATATTCTCTTTATAACGGTTGATAATACCTTTATTCAAATCTCCCTTATTCCAAGTTTTTTTGCTTCAATTCCCATCAATCTTAAAAATATTTCATCTTAGATTAAATAACTCTATAATATCCACAGAAAAACAATAAATTTGTATTGTGAGTAGTACAAATATTTAAAATATACTTGTACTATTCATAGTACATGATTGATGAGTCTGTTTGGATTAGAATCATTAGAGATTATTCAGAGTTAGAGATATCGTTGATAAAGAGGAATATAAGATATGAGATACCTAGGGTTCAAAGAGCTTTATCGATAATAGGACCTAGACGTAGTGGTAAAACCTATCTGATGTTTCAGATAACTAGAGATATTGATATGGATAGGACTCTCTATGTGAATTTTGAGGATCCAAGACTAGTTGGTATAGAAAATAGGGATTTAATGAAACTATTAGATATCTACTACTCTATATACCCGGAGAATGCAAAAAAAACCTGTTTCTTCTTCTTAGATGAACTACAAAACATCCATGGTTGGGAGAGGTTTGTTAGATACCTATTAGATAGGAATCAAAAGGTTGTTTTATCTGGTAGCTCCTCCAAATTGTTATCAAAGGAGATAGCAACAGAGCTTAGAGGACGAACAATCACTATTAAAGTGTATCCTTTTACGTTTAGAGAAATACTAGTGGCTAACAAAATAGAATCAACAAGATATTTATCTACATATGAAGAGGCTAAGATAAAGAATCTTAGTAGAGAATACCTTGAATGGGGTGGGTATCCAGAGGTTATACTGAATCCTTCTCTTAGAAGAGAGATACTACGGGAGATATTGAATCTAACGATATATAGGGATATAGTTGAGAGATGGAAGATTCTTAATCTCAAGGTTTTGAGGTTGATGATGAAGATGCTAGCATATTCCCCGCATCTCTCAATATCAAAGATTTATAATAATCTAAAGGGACTAGGTGTAGGGGTAGGTAAAACAACTGTTGCTAACTACCTAGAGTACTTGGAGGAGAGTATGGTTTTTCATAAACTCTACGTGTATATGAAATCTTATAAGAAACAGGAACTACTTGGTTTCAAATCTTATCTCGTTGATAATGGTTTACTCAAGATACAGGGTGTAGAAGATAAATTTAGGCTACTAGAAAACTTGGTATTCACTGAGTTATTAAAAAAGGGTTACGAGCCCAATAATAGCATCTTCTACTACAAAACTAGAGATAACAGAGAGATAGATTTCCTATTGAAAGATGGAAATAAGTTAAACCTCCTGGAGGTAACATATGATATAGATAATGAACATATAAATAGGTTATTTGATGCTATGAGTGAACTAAAAACTAAGAAAAGTATCATAGTCACCTGGGATACCATGGATACTATTAGGCGAGGTAATATGGAGATTAATGTTATACCACTATGGAGATGGCTTATAACAAAATAATTCCTCTAGGAATTCCCCACAGGGATTTAATAACATTAAGATCTGGAAATAGCACCACTAAGATATGAGAATTGCTGCCACTAAAATTTAGGATTTGGTA
>QMTB01000149.1 GCA_003649845.1 Thermoplasmata archaeon
ATATGAAAGAGAATTAATAATTTGATTTTTACAGAGGGTAACTCTTTTTATTGATTAGAATACATTTTCGTATATCCATCCTTTTTATCTCAGGATGTTGGCTGAGAAAGCCTTTTATCATCTATGGTTCTTTTCTATAAAAACAAGAGGTTATTGATCTAATTGAAATTGGAAAAACATGTTTCTCACTCCATTTTTGTCAATGATGGGTAGAATGCGAAATTACTTATTTTACATGAATTAATTTTGTTGAAACATATAGATATCTGTTTGTATCGAAGCATGTTAGTCACTAACTGAGCTAGGAATATAGAGATGGATTCATAGATTGGGCATAACTGGGATTGTTGGGGAGATAGATGAATGGAGGAAGATCTTCTTTCTTGGATAGGCGTTGTATTTTTGACTGGTTTGAATAGTTTGTTTGGAGAGGTTTAGGTACCTTATTTTGGACAAGTTAGGTACCTGATATTGGACAAAAAGTAGGTACCTTATTTTGGACAAGGGTTTTTTATACTATGAGGTTTCAGGTACCGGATATTGTACAGAGTTAAGACAATGTTTAGGTATCTGATTTTGGATAGAATTGAAGAGGAGTCATGATTGACAGGAGAGGTAGATTTTATATGGAGGAATAGTATTGTTATAGGTACCTTAAATTGGATAGAAGTGATGGGAAGTTTAGGTAATTGATTCTGGACAGGTGCTCAGAATCATATTTTTGTGATTAGGATTGAAATTATTTTTGAGTGGTAAATCTTTATAGTTTACTGTTTTTTGGTTGAGGTTGAATTTTTAGAGTTTATCCAATTATTCCTCCTATAAAGGAATAAGCTGTTAGATTGTAGTAA
Organism: Thermoplasmata archaeon; assembly: GCA_003649845.1. Lineage (GTDB taxonomy): Archaea > Thermoplasmatota > E2 > DHVEG-1 > DHVEG-1 > B44-G15. The sequence continues at coordinate 852 of QMTB01000149.1, forward strand.
TTCTTTTTATAGAGATGCTGTTGGGGAATGGTTAATGCTCAAGGTACAGGAGATGTTATGTTTTTGATAGAGGGCTATGCGTTATCATTTCTACTAGTTTGCCTATTCTCTTGTTAATCTTTTTTGCATACTTGTATAGTTTTTCATGGTTTAATTCTTCTATATATAGGTCTCTGGTTAGTGAGAATAGTTTCTCTTCTCTATTCTTTGATCTGTATCTTATATGTATTAGGTCGATGAGTGCTTTTTCTGGTTCTGCGATTAGTATATCATCTTTTTTGTTATATCCCCAGAAGAATTCTTTTTTTATCTGGTGATACTCATATGTTGTGTTTCTAGTTTTATAGGTGTATGGTGTTTTGGTGGTTACAAGTGTTAGTGTGTAGACTGTTTGACTCAGTATTCCATGTTTTGATAATGCGTATTCCATTGAGAGATAACAGGGATATCTTAGAATCATAGCTATCTCCTCTTTGGTTGGAGGGTTAAAAGGGTTTTCATACCATTCTCTGGTTATCCTATTTATTATTCCTTGTTTGGTGAGACGGTTGAGTTCTACGTATAGTGTTTGTCTATTATATGTTGTTAATTGTAGTAGGTCTGAGAAGGAGAAGATTTTCTTATTATTATGTTGTTTGAAGAATTTTATCCATTCTTTGATTTTCATAGTTTTATACCTTCTAGGGTTTCTATGACTTTCTCTATCACCTGGGGGAAGTATTCTTTGTATTGATCAAAAACATGTTTTGGAAGGAATCTATGCATTTCCTCTGATAATGTTTCTATACCTTTGTTTCTAATATCTTTGATTCTCAATGTGTTTTTCTCATTGAATTCTATGGTTGATAGTTTGTAGTCTCCTAGTTTTCTAAGTAGGATTTCTTTTGGATATATGATTTTTTTATCTTCTGTTAGAAAGTTTATATCCCAGAGGTCTCTCCCCTTAATATATGGTCTATTTACTATTGCTATGATTTTATCTACCAGTATTTCCTCTTTTTCTTCTACTCTAACCACTGGGTTTAAAGGTGGATAATATAGGATTCGAGGTTTATTATAGTAGGATGGGATATATGCTAATTCTATGTGTATACGGATTTTTTGATCTATTATATCTGAGATTGTTGTTATTATTAGTCTCTGTATCTCCATGTTTCTTCTTTGTATTCTAATTTTGATATCTTCTAGGAAGGGGTATATTGTTTGTAAATCTGTTTTTATTCTAGGTGTATATGGTGTTAGATCTGTTTTCTCCTCTTTGTTTATTTGAACAAAGTCAAGATCCTCTGAGAGTCTAGGGTTTCCATAGAATAATCTTAGTGCTGTTCCTCCTTGGAATACTATGTGGTTGAATAGTTGCAGGTGGCTTAGAGTTGTTAGAATTGTTTTTTGTAGTTCTTCTCTAAATGTTTGATGTGGTTCTTCGTTTCTCTCCTGACTCTTCTCGATGATCTCTTTCCATAACATTATATCACATTATCAACTTAACAATTTTGTTAAGTTTTTAGAGTATATAAATGTGTTGTGGATAATTTACATTTAAAACCATCTTAGCCTAATAAATATCATTTCTTTTCTCCTATAAAGTTGAATATTTTCAAGGGTATGTGGATAAATCAGAGGCCTCTCAGTTTAAGGGATAGTATATAAAGGATCTTTAAAAGGCCATCTAGGGAAATGGAGAGGATTGGATAGACTAAGTACTGGATTTTGGACAACCTAGATACCTTATTTTGGACATAGTAGATACTATTTTTGGAGAGGCGCTCAGAATCATATCTTTGGTATTAGGATTGAAATTATTTTTGAGTGATGAATCTTTATAGTTCATCTTTTTTGATTGATGTCGAATTTTTTAGAGTTTATCCAATTATTCCCTATAGAGGAATAAGTTGTTAGATTATAGTAACTCTTTTTATGAGGGGTGCTGTTAGATAAAATAGTTAAATGTTCAAAGTTAATGTTCAAAAGAGATAAAAAATGTTATGTTTTTTTTATGATGGAGAGTTATTGTGTTATCATTTCTACTGTGTTTATTTGTATTAGTTTGACTACTCTCTTGTTAATCTTTTTTGCATACTTGTAGAGTTTTTCAAGGTTTAACTCTTTTATATATGTTTCTGGCTAATATATAGGTCTCTGGTTAATGAGAATAGTTTCTTCTCTACCTATTCTTTGACTCTCCTATTCTCTGATCTTTATATGTATTAGGTGTATCTAAAAAATGATTAAATGATTAGATAAATTGAAATATAATTATAATATATTATGGAAGTTTTTTTGTCTTTGGGTTGTCTTAAGCTCTAAGAAGATTGTTTAAAGGGTTTGATAGAAATGGATGTTGTATGTCCAAGTTGTGGAGATAGAAATATCATAAGGTATGGTAGATATAATGGTAGACAGGTTTATCTTTGTAAGGAGTGTGGTAGGAAGTTTAATGATAATAGTTTCAAAGGTAAGATGTATTCTGCGAAGGTGATTACTAGTGCTATATCATTTTATAACCTTGGTTATACTCTAGATGAATCTGCTAGAAAGGTTAATAGGAGGTTTAAAACTAGGGTTTCTAGGAGTACTGTTCATAGTTGGGTTAAAGAATTCTATGGGATATGTGATTATAATGATTTGAGATCTAGAATTAAGAAGAGGTTTAGAGTAGATGAGGTTATACAGGTGTATTCTTTTATGCATGGTGGGTTAACCTATGATTTTAGATACCATCAATCTAAACTAGAGATACTGGGAAATAGTTTTCCTTCAATAGTTAGATATCTCAAGGGTTTAAATAGTCGATCTATCGATGAATTCTTCAGAGAAGATGATAGATCTTCTAAGACTAGGTTGGATATTAAAGTTGAAACTATCAAGAGTTATAATAATATTTGTAGACTCACTTGGTTTGCCCTGCAAGCTTGTGATAATAATAGAGAGAGGCATAATAGAGTTGAGGATTTTATGCTTATAAATGATACTAGTACTATTGCTTGTGAGGTACCTATATATTACTGGGAGAAGAAACTAGGTAAGGGTATATGTGGTCATATTGATATACTGCAGATAAGAGATGATAAGGTTTTTATTTTGGATTACAAACCTGATGCTGAGAAAGAGAATAAGTTTAAGGTTGTTTCTCAGCTTTATCTCTATGCCTCTGGTTTAAGTTTTAGGACAGGTATACCTCTTAAGTTTTTTAGATGCGGTTGGTTTGATGATAAAAACTATTATGAGTTTAAACCCATAAATTGTAAGTTAAACTGGTATCTAAAATAAATTTTTCAGTATCTATTTTTACCAAAAACATCTATTCTCCATTACCATAAGTGGTTTTGTAGTGATAGACGAGTTTCAATATATTAAGGTGAAATAAAAACTGACTAGTAGAGGAAATAGAGGGAGACACAAAGAATATGCCTATTATGTAGATCAACTATCTCCCCTATAAAATAGAGAGGAGTATAGAAGGTATAATAGGTATATGAAATTGATCATCATGGGGTTTCTTTTGTTTTTCTTCAAAAAGCAGTGTATATCCTTATCTACCCATGGATTTGGGTTCCCTCTCATTGTCAAGCTTTCAATATCCCTGATACTCTCTCATACTAGGGATGGGTTTAAGTTTTACTATGGTTACTATGG
>QMTB01000150.1 GCA_003649845.1 Thermoplasmata archaeon
ATCTTAACTTATATATTTAAATATGCCGACTATATATTCGTCTTTTATCGATTTTCAATGTGTTTTTATTCCAGCTTGATTTATAGATCAATTGTCCTATTAGAATAATCGTATCATATATTTAGTTTTCCTTTTATACTATTATTTGGTTTGTGCCATCTTATCTCTCATTTCACCCCTAAATACTTATATATAACTTCTATATTATTGGCAATACCCTCCCATCAGAAGAGGTAGATAACAGTGAGCGGTAAAGAAGAAAACAAAAAAAATTCGAATCAAGTAGCTGATAAACAGAAAAATAAATCTAATAAACCTCCAGTTACAGATAAGAAAGACAAGAAGGAAACAACAGAGGCAAAAGAAGAATTCAAATATATTGTTAGAATAGCAAATACAGATATAGACGGAGAGAAAACACTAGTACATGGATTAGCTACTATCAAAGGAATTGGAAGACATATGAGTACACTGATAATAGATAAAGCAGGTTTAGATAGATATGAAAAAGTAGGAAATCTATCAGAAGAACAAATACAACTCCTACAGAGGATGATAGAGCAAATTCAAGAATACGCTCCAACTTGGATGCTTAATCATAGGAAAGATTACTATACTGGGGAGGATATTCATTTAATTGGCCCAGAAATAGAAATGCATCATCGTGATGAAATTAATATTATGAAGAAAATTAGATGTTATAGAGGTATACGACATGAACTTGGTCTACCTGTAAGAGGCCAGAGAACCAGAGCAAATAACAGAAAAGGGCTAGCTCTCGGGGTATCTAGGAAGAAATAGAGGGAGTAGATATGGGAAAACCAAAATTTTCACGTAAGAAATACGAGACACCAAGCCACCCATGGCAGGAAGATCGAATCAAAGCAGAAAATGAACTTATGAAAAAATACGGTCTAAAAAACAAGAGAGAAATCTGGAAGGCAGAAACTATTTTAAGGAAATATAGGGGACAGGCAAGGAAACTACTTGCAAAGATAGGTAGCGATGATCCACAGGTAAAAAGAGAGATTAAACAACTTTTAGATCATTTAACTAGATATAATATTTTGCCATTAAATTCTACATTGGATGATGTCTTAGCTTTAACTACAGAAGACATACTAGCTAGGCGTCTCCAAACTATAACATATCTAAAAGGATTGGCCTCTACTCCAAAACATGCTAGGCAGCTTATAGCTCATGGTCATATAGCTATAGATGGGAGAAAAATTACTATCCCTAGTTATAGAGTGACAAAAGATGAAGAAAATAAGATAGAATATGTTTCAACATCTCCTCTAAATGATGTATCTCATCCAGCTAGACCAAGCACAGATATTGCCTCTACTCTCTCAAAAAAGTTATCTGATAAATCAGAAGTTGCAGTAGGAGATAAAACTCCAGAGGGAGAAAAAAACAGTAGAAGGAGGTAGTTAGATATGGCAAGGGAAGGAATAGCACATGTATTCGCATCCTTTAATAATATAATTATTACTATAACAGATATGACTGGCGCAGAGACGATAGCTCGTTGCTCTGGCGGAATGGTCACAAAATCTGCAAAAGATGAAGGAAGTCCTTATACAGCTATGAAAGTAGCTCAAGTAGTGGCAGAAGCTGCTTTAGAGAAAGGTATTACTAAGATAAATGTAAAAGTAAGGGGTCAAGGAGGAAATAAAACAGGTACGCCCGGTAAAGGGGCGCAAGCTGCGATAAGAGCTCTTGTAAGAGCTGGTTTAAAGATAGGTAAAATAGAAGATGTAACACCTATACCACATGATGGATGTAGAAAGAAAGGCGGCAGAAGAGGCAGACGAGTATAGAAATTCTGAGGTCATCTAAAATGAAAGTTAAGGTATTAGAATTAAAACCTAAGTCAGCAGTAATTAATATTCAAGATGCGCCAGTTTATATTATTAATTCTATAAGAAGAATAATGCTTGCTGAACTACCTAAGCTTGCCATTGAAGATGTAATCATATATGATAATACTAGTCCATTGTTTGATGAAATAATTGCCCATAGGCTAGGTATGATTCCGATACCAACTGATTTAGATATACTCACATTTAGAGAGACATGTGTATGTAATGGGGAAGGTTGTCCAAATTGTACAGTTAGATATACTATAAGTAAAGAAGGCGAGGGAACAGTTTATTCAGGGGATCTCCAACCAGTAGATCCAAAATGGGCTATTAAAGAAGATAAGATACCTATAGTAAAATTGTATGGAGATCAGAGACTAATATTAGAGGCAGAAGCAATACTAGGTAGAGGCAGGGATCATGCAAAATGGCAAGCTGTAATAGCACCAGGATACAGATTTATCCCAGAAATTACTGTTGATCCAGAGAAGATAGAGGAAGCTAAAGAATTTATTGAAACACTACCAGAAAACCTTGTAACATTAAAAGATAATAATTTAGAATTAAAGGATATCGAAAAACTACCTGTTTTAGAATCATATATAGAGAAAAACGATGTCGATTTCATAACTATAAAATATGAAACAGGGAATCTTCAGTTTAGTTTTGAAACAGATGGATCTCTAACAGCTGAAGATGCTTTAATACATTCTATAAAAATACTAGAGGAAAAACTTGAGGAATTCAATACCTATATAGGGAAACTTAAAAAATAAGATAAGAATAGAATAGTTTCCATCTTCCGTTATATTTTTCTAATTTAACCTTTTTACTATCCACTGAAGGGCCTGTGGGGTAGCTTGGTATCCTTGTGGCTTCGGGAGCCATAGACTTGAGTTCAAATCTCAGCAGGCCCACTTTGCCTATAAGGAGAAAATCCTGGCAGAGTTGCCAAAAAACGCTGATTTCTCCCCTGGGCTTTATTTTGTAAACCCTCATGCTTTCCTCCCCCATTTTTGTGGGATCTGAGGGCATGATGAATCCAACTATGTTTGTATTGATTGTAGTACATTTCCGCGTAGTGGATGTAGTTTTCCGTGGTTTTGAGTTCCTCATGTCCCAGCCAGTTTTTCACAGTCATTGGCTCAAAATATCCCATTTGTATCTTAGTTTCTATGAGTCTTGCCACTGCACACCAGTGACGCATATCATATGGTCTGAAATGTGGCCATATCTTTTTTCCATGCAGGCTTAGTTTATGCCCAAGATGTCTAACAGTGAATGGTTTTCCATCTGGTTGTAGATAAAGTGAGTTTCCACTATGTTGGTTTTCTACTTTTGGTCTCCAGTGGTCTATCCAGTTCTTCAGACTTTTATGTGACTGTGAGCTCAGAATATACTTTTCTGGTAGTATTGTCCGTTTTTGTCTGTGTTTTTTTGTTTCTGTTATTGTTATAGTTCCTCTTCCTTGTGAGTCTATGAAGACATCATCTATTGTCATTTCTATGATTTCACTGGGTACTCTCCATCCAATCATGAAACTATGGTAGAACAGGTATTGGTAGAGAGCGTTTTCGTATTCATCTTTGCTGTATCTATGATAGAAGAATTGTTTGACGGTGTCTGGGAATGGTAGTATTCTTCTCTGGTGTTTTGGTGCATATGGTGGTTTGTATGGCCATATTGGTATTCCATATGCTTCTAGGAACATTCGCATGGTTTTCCATTCATGTATCAGTGCATGTGGTGAGGCTTGTTCTATTTCTTCTCGATAGTCCATGTGTCTTCTGAAGTTTTCATAGTTTGGGTTTTTGAAGTCTACTGGTATAGGGTGTTTTTCCATGAATCTTGCATATCGTAATCTTTTTTCAATGGTTGATATTGAGAGTCTTTTGTGGAAGTATGCCCATACTCCAACGTCTAGGAATGTTGATTCTTGTGGGTTGAGTGTTAGTGGGCAGTTGAATCTATTAACTTTTTTGATTACATATCTTAGATCACCCATATCCTTTCCATTTGGATTGTGGTATTCGATATGTCTCTGGCTTATCTCTTCTAAAATTATTTTCCAATTTTCTCTTTCACCTCCTACCAACCTGTTTTGAGTTAGGTTGGTTGAATATAAATATGGTTGGTTATTAAAAAATATGGTTGTCTGTATCTGGTTGGAATAAGATTTATAATCATCTATTTTTATATTACTATTTGGGGTTGTGATATCCATGCTATCACGACTCCGGCCCCTTGAGTGTGCCGGCACTCTTGGGGCATTCCAATTATATAATTTTTATATTGATTATATTATTGTAATTATGATATTTTACTGCTTATAAAAGGTTTTTATAGGGTCATTGAAAGTATTCAAAAAGGTCTTATAATGGTATTTATATTACCATTTTTGATATTATGATAAAGGTTGAGATCGAGGGTGTTGAAGAGATAATTGAAAAGATGGTTACGAAGGATGGAAAAGTTGGTGGATTGAAG
>QMTB01000151.1 GCA_003649845.1 Thermoplasmata archaeon
CATTATCAATGAGCAATAAAACTACTACCAGCATTCAACTACCAAATAAATTGTATGAGGAAATTAGAACTTATGCAGAGGCAAACAGCATCAGCATGGGTGATGCCATCAGGTTAGCCATCAGTAATTGGCTAAGAAAGAATAGGTAATGGTAAAAAAAGAAAGAGAGGGCGATAAGGTGTATAAATCTGATTGTTTAAATAATTTTGTACCTGCTATTTGGTGGTCATACACAAAACACAATGCGGTTAGTTTTAATGGAGATAGATGTCATACAAGGGTAGAGTGGGGTGAGAGGGGTGAGTAGTGATTCTTCTAATGTTAAAAAAGATAAAAACTATTCTACCTACTCTACTAACTCTACCTACTCTACTAACTCTACCTACTCTACTAACTCTACCTACTCTACTAACTCTACTGCTTCTACTCTCCCTCCTGATGCGGGTAAAGACCACCTTATACTCGGATTGCTCTCTAAGGAACGTAAACCATTCCAGAGTATAGGGCGAGGCGTTCACAATGGTGTATTCTATATTGGTTTTACCTTGGATAAAGAGGGAAAACAGTTAGATGCTATTGTAACCAGCAATAGACAGATATTTGTCAACTGGGGAGATGGATATAATCAGATAAAGGATGACTTCGGCTTAAATTATAGGTTTAGCATGTTTGAAGACTGTTTGGATTATTTTTGGAGTAATGAATCTATTAAGAAATGGTATTCAGAAGGTTATAGCGTTAATATCAGAGATTTGTTCAATAAAATAGTTGAGCTAAACAAAAAATTTATGATATATGAAGATGAGAGGATTCATACTTTTGTTGCATTAGATATAATGAGAAGTTATTTCTTTAATTTATTTCCTGCAAATTCTAGGACATACTTTCATGCTGACCCTGGGTCTGGTAAAACAAACCAGTTAATGATATACAGGGCTTTATCTTTCAACCCAATTACTTCTGGTGATTTTAGCAGTGCATCTATTTATAGAATTATCGAGTCAACTGGTGGTACTATACTTATAGACGACTTCGACTTGTTACCTGAGGAACAGAAGTCTGCTATTATACAACATATCAGAGTGAATTATAAGCGGTTTAAGACTATTCGAGCTGATGGTAATAAGAAGAATCGGCCATATGCATACCGAAGCTATTCTCACCTAATCTTCAACAACGTTTACGGTCTGGGGAATGATAATGTCACTACTGAACGGTTAATAACAATCAGACTATTGAGGCACCCAGAGGCAATAGACTTAACTGTTGACTCAGAGAATCCTATTTTTTCTCCTATTAGAGATAATTTATATGTTATGACTCTTCAATATTGGAGGGATGTTAAGCATAGTTATGATACTCTAAGAGTGGATGGTTTAACCTCCAGGGAGTTGGAGATTTTTAAACCTATCCTAGCGATTGCTAAAGTTGTAGGTGATGATGTTTATCAGGAGATGTTAGATTGGTATAAGGAGTATTTGGAAAGAGAGAAGGTTAGAGAGTTAACTGATGACTGGGAATATCTACTCTTAAGTGAGTTATGGAATCTAGTGAAGGATAAAGGAGATAATGAAATTGTCACAGTTTATGTCAAAGAATTAGCAGAGAAAATCATAGATGATATTGCTACTAGTGATAATTATAGTAAACTCTTACATAAGTTAAGCATTTTTATTGGTAGGAAACTAAAAGGTTATATTTACTTTAAAGCTGGTTTAACAGATGGGAGAACCAGATATGATGTTTATAAAGATGGTGTTAAGAAGATTTTGGCTTCCAAGGGAATTCTAGAGATGATTGAAGAGACAACTGGAAGCGGAGTAGAGTTAGTAGAGTCAAGTGAGTTGGATGGGTCTAAAACACAGTCTGATACTGACCTTTTTGATATACCTTTTCCAAATGATGCCGAGGGAGGTGACTAATAGTTGACTTTTATACATCGCATCAGTTGGATTTTATACATCTGTTGGTTTGTATACAACCGTATTGTTGGTTTGTATACTTGGATTTTATACAATTGCGAGTTGTCACAAAACCTGGGGAGGTGATGCACATAGCTAAACACTATGTTGAACTGGATAAACCTATCAGAGAGATACCTGCTGATAAACTGAGAAATCTACTTGGTGGACTTAAAAACTCAGAACTATTGAGAACCATCATACTGAATGAAAAACAATTCCTAACAGTTGACTATGATAGGAGTTTGAGGAGCTTCTGGTATACCAGTGTTAAACCTGTACTGGATAAACTGGGACTACTCTCAAAAACTGATATGTCTGAGGAAGGTTTAACTCGTTGGGATTCTGAGCTTTCCAGGTATATGAGTGAATTGGTCAAACTAGGTGTTCTAAGTTATCAGGATTTGAGAATCATTGATACCAGTAGATTGAAGGATAATCCTTCTATCAAATATCATACTCCTAATGTTGATACATATGGTTATGAGATAAGTATACCAGCATATCCAAATATAATCCTTGGTACAGAGAAGGATACAATCTGGAACATAATCCATGGCATGTCAAATCTGTTTGGTTGCAGTTGTATCAGTGGCAAAGGTCAAAACTCATTAGGTGCAATGGAGGTTTTAATTAGAGGTATACTAGAGGTTAAACCTGAAATCGATAGGATTTATATCCTGACTTTGACAGATTATGACCCTGCTGGTTACTACATCGCTGACACATTCTATAACCAGGCTAAGGTTATTGTCAAAAACCTTGGATATGACATTGACATTTATGCTGAGAGACTTGGTATATTTCCAGGTCAACTTACAGAGGAGGAAATTGAACAGAATAAGTATACACCTAAACCTGCTAATAGAGATAAATGGTTTACCGCAACAGGTGGTATCAATGGAGAACCATATGGTTTAGAACTGGATGCACTACCACCTGATAGAATCAGAGAGATTTTTGTTAGTAGTAGTCTCAAAAAATATATTGATACCGATGTTTACAGGGAGTTTGTAAAAAAATCCTATATCAAAAAGGTTGTACTGGAGTATCTGGAGGATAAGGTAGACAGTTTGACCAATGCAGTTATAGAGAGAGAACTAGTGAATGTCAAACTTGTTGATTTTAACATATTTGACCTTGCTATTGATGGTTATAGTTATCTACCTGTCAAAAAACTTTGTTTGACCGATAGAGATGACCAGATTAAATCACTTCTAGAACATTTATGGAGGGTTGGGAGCTGAGATTCAAATTTTTCCATGGCAAAAATTTTATGCGTTCAGTTGATACATCACATCAAAAACAGGGTGGAGGTGATAAACAGGTATGGATTTCTACACTGGATTTGAAGCCTACTATGTTGAACGAGTTGAAGTATATGGGGGAGGAGCAACGTGTAAGGCTACTTAGAAATATTGATAGGCTGAATCTACCAGTGACTTTAGACCCTGCTACGTCAACCTTTGATGATGTAGCTTTACATGGTTTTCTAAGGCAGAGGCTTGGATGGTCAACTATTGAACGTAATCTACGTTATGCTAGGTTTATGGAAACACATCCATGCCCTGTGGATTTCAGGCATCCAACTTATGAGAATTTTATCAGGCATATGGATTATAGGGAGCAGGTTGAAGGTTGCGGTTGGGGTGCTTTGAAACATGAATATCAGGCAATGACTATGTTTCTCAGAGCATGGGGTATTAATCCTAAATCCTGGCCTTATCGTCCACCTAAGCAACCATTGTATCAAGTTAGGTTTATACCTAATCCTGACCAGGTTCATAAGATGATACATTTGAAGTATTCAGATGAACCTTATAGAAATGCATTATGTAGGTATCTGATAACTCATAATTTTCTCATTGGCTGGCGTTTTCCTAGTGAACCATCGGTTATGAAGGTTACTGATGTCGACATTGATAGTGGTATCATGATAGTTAAGCAACCTAAACTTCATAATGCTACTAAGATGTTAGATATATCTGAGATAGCAGATAGGCACAATATATTTTCATTTAAAAACTGGATTGATAAATGGCGTTGCAAAGTACAGAATCAGTATAGTGGTGATGCATTATATCTTAAGCCTGATGGTAGACCATTTGATAATCCTGAGCATCTTAGAGTGTTTCTACAGAGGTATGCTGTACCAAAGATGAAACAGGTTTTTCCTAAACAATATAATTATCTAAGTAGGCATTGGTGTGCAGTTGCTAGGTTGATTAGAAGTAAAATTGAGACAGGTAAGTTTGATGAATTTGCTGTTTCTCAGTGGCTTGGTCATACTAAGATTGAAACAACTATGAATTACATCCAGGATGCAGATTTCTATTACCGCAAATATAACTATGATTGGATTAAGCGTATCCTTAGACAGCCTGGTAG
>QMTB01000152.1 GCA_003649845.1 Thermoplasmata archaeon
AAAAGAAAACATCATTTCTCTTTTACCTCTCTTTTACCCTGCTTTTTTAGCGTCACTGCAATTACAGTAATAACTGCAACTAAAAGTATTACAACAACTACTATAGAAACTATTGGTAATGGTTGCAGTGCATGTGGATATGATGTAGCACCATAAAGCATATGCCCTTCTATAGATGCTTTACTGTCATATCTCAGTGGCTTTACATCTTCTCTCTCCCAATGATTGGCATCACTATATTCAGTGCTTGGAACAAACATTCTAAGATTTGGATCACCATAGTAAAGTACATTCTCTGCGGTATCCCACCACCATCGATGTGGGTATTCATCATTGTCAAGATAAAGTATTCCAACATGACTCAAACCTTTAGCGCAAGCTTCACCAACAGTATCTCCAAGTATAATATCCCTCGGTACAGATTGCATCCATACTGATCCATACCATGAAGTTGGCCATGGATCTATAATCTGAGCAACTGAGCCATGCCTAACCACTGCAGTATGTGCATATTTGGTACCAGTAAGACATACGCCTGTAAGGAAAACCATAGAGTGTAGATTTTTGAGAGCATCATCTAAAGCCCATCCACTATACCATGTATAACCGAAGGTACTTAAAAAACCTCCACAAATCTGTCCATCATGATAATCATCTGTATCTATAAACCATTCCGGTAAAATCCTCCTAATAAGAGGTATTTTAGCCAGAATACTGGCTATATCATCCCTTATTGGCATTATGGCAGGACCCCAGTCGAATGCACTTCTTAAAAACCCATTCATATTAGGATCACCTAATAAGGTAGGTATGACACCATGGATTTCTGCAACCATTGTATCAGGCTCCTCTGTTGAACCTAGATACCAATCATAGGATCTCCAAGGGTTTAACTCTTTTTTAGGTGCATTACTTAGCGGTGGTGGCATTGCTGCGCATCCTTTCCTAGAAGCACCTTCTTGAGTTGGATCCCAGAAAATCATGAGTCCACTATCTACATGAGCTCCATGTGATGCTAGATACCAGTATATTACCCCTCTATTGAGATTTTCAACAGTGGCTGTAAAATTACTAGCAAAAGCGCAACCATATCCTCCTTTTCTCATGTAAAATGGCACGACATTGCTTGTATCAATATCTGGCCAAAAGCAACCTTCTATGCCAGTACACTTTTTAATAGAGTTTTGATCGATAGGTTCAAATGTTCTTGTCTCACCAGGCACTATCCCATCTGCACATTGGTATTTGAATCCATAGTATTTACTCGCCCTCTCGTTGAAACGATATTGATAGGAGGCAAAGGTAAGATGAACAGGATATCTAAATATCTCCTCGTCTGATTCTTTGATTATCTTCAAACCATGAGCTCCATGGGCAAATACCTTTCGCCTAACGCTCTTACTTCCATTAATTAATTTTACGCCTTTAGGATTCATTGCAGGGTTTATAAATATCAACCCAGGGTAGAAAACATTTCGAGCGATCCAATAGCTTATATCGACAGGTGAAAACAAGAATTTTCCAGGTATCGCTACCCCTACAAACATCCTATCCCAACTAGGCCCAATGTCATACTGATCAGCAACAGATATGATCGTCTCTCTACCCTTTTGATCGAAACCATATTTATCGAGGAAATTGTATACTCTCTTACCTGTAAGATACATTTCAGCTATAGAGGGGTCATTTTCCGTAGGGTCAATCGCAGCTCGCTTCCAGAATTCATTATGCCATACAACAGCAGATGACAATTCAGGATGATTATCTATAATTAATACAGGTGTACCATGATGAGCAGCAATATATGCAGCTGGACCAATAAACAGTGCACCACTATATTCTCCAGCTGGTTTAAGCTCTCCTACATACCAATAACTCCATGGATCAATAGTAGTAAATACAACATCATTACTACCGGTTTTTCCCCTTATATCATCATACACTTCCCTAAGAACTGTATATCTTTTAATCTTTGCAATAGTTTCCATCTCGTTTATTAAATCAGTTTTCAAATTACCATCAATATCAATGAGGTAAATGTGTTTTACACCTAGTTTATACATAGCGTTTTTTGTACACTCTGGTATTTCATTAGGTGAAATATATAGTAAAGGTGCGTTTAGTGTAGATGCTAATACTGCTCCTTCGGTAGCTGATGATAAAGAATCCCCTTCCTCTTTGGTTATACCCTGTTTCCACGAATATTCGACCTTAAAACTAACTGGTTGATTGAGAGAATCCCTAGAATATACACAAATAGAATAGTTTTCACCTTCAAGACATTCCCCAAGTTGATCTAAATGCATCTCTTGATAACCCTCTCTGCTTTCATTAAATTCAGAAAGCACCTCTTCATTACTTGGACCAATAAGTGAAAAGCCTAGTTTAACATTGGGATTATCCCACATCAATTTGAAAGTTGCATCCCTGCAGCCATAGGGCGGCTTATCTTCTATAGGTATAACAACTCCTGGAAATACATCAACATCAACCTGATATGTTACCTTTCTAAGATTCCTGATAATATCTATAAAACTGCCATATCTACCAGCAGTTATTCCTTTAGTCGGGATATCCGTAACAGCAACACGCCAATCTCCATTTTTATACACATAACTCTCTGTAATATCAATATCCATACCAAATTTTTGATTCCATCCAGCAACAGCCGATGCTTCCATCCAGTCATCGTTATATTTACAGTAAAGCTGTAAATCTTTATCACCTGAGGGAATTGAGATGTTGGCAAGAGATTGAAAAGCACCAAATGCAATGTGAATATAGACACATGGATACCAAACACGTGCTCTCAGATATTTATATCCATTAGGTACCTCAAAACTATTGTATATCGGGTTTAATTGATTTGTTTGAGGAACCTCAAAATGTACATTTTTTATTTCCATTGCAGGTATTTTACCACTCAGGCGACCTGACAACTCATAATCCGATTTCTCAAAATCCTTTTCAATCACTGCCACTACTGCTTTATCACTATAACTCCAATCGTTTAGAGCTAGCTTTGCAGCAATCTCATAGGGATCATCACTTTTAATCTCTACAATATTTCTAGAAGGCCACTGCTTAACCTTATCCCTAGGAACATTAATTAGAGTCATACCATCTAGTTTACCATTACAATAACTCATCCAATCCTCCATAAAATAATCCAAACCTTGACGAGCATTCAAAGAACGTTCTTTATCTTCTTTAACAGGATAAGAATCCTGATAAAACAACAAAGGATAAGAAAACAAATTTGCATTTCCATCATAAAAAACAGTGGTAGGAACACAAGCTAAATAAGCATAATCATCCAAATAACTATTTTCATCAAAATTTACAAAAGCAACCTTCTTCAAAGGAACAACAGGTTTATAAGAAACACCCTTATCAAAACCTTTGATATCTTTAGAAGCTATAGCTGGAATTATTGAATTTAGAAGTATTATGGAGACAATTATCAATATAATTTCCTTGTATACTATACTTTTGTAAAGCATAACTTTTCCTCCCAATATTTTATAATATAGCATAGGTAAATATGTATACCTCTATTTATTTTTATCCTGATAAAGGAGAGTAGTTTTTAATAAAATGATTTAGATATCAAGAAATACGATGAGAAGAGGTATCGCTTTTATACATGGAATAGGTATATTTGGATATAATAGTATTACAAAGAGAAAACTCCTTGGATATCTAGAGAGTTTAAATGATGATAATATTAGAATAATTGATATATATGGTAATGATAATGTTATCTTTGAGAAAAGTGATGATATACATTTTGCAACAGTTGGATCTAAAATAGAAAGAATACTCAGTAATGAATTGGGTAGAGAAATTCATGTTACAACTAGGTCTATGAATACTGTTAAGAATATGATTTCAAAATTTAGTGATTAACCATGGATACAATAAAATTTTTAGGTACAGCTGGTGCTAGGTTTACTGTTACTCAACAGGTTAGAAGATCCGGAGGGCTATGGCTAGATTTAGAAGATGTAAAGATACTTTTTGACCCAGGCCCTGGTTCTCTAGTTAGATGTCTATCTAGTAAACCTAAGTTGGATCCAAGACATCTAGATGCTATAATACTTTCTCATAGACATATTGATCATTCTAATGATGTAAATATTATGATTGAAGCTATGACAAATGGTGGTAACAAAAAAAGGGGTATACTTTTTGCTCCTAGTGACGCTCTTGATGAGGATCCAGTTGTTCTATATCATTTTAGAGAGCATCTAGAAAGGATAGAGAGGCTAAGAAAATCTGGGGAATATAAGATTAGAGATTTATCTTTTAAAACCCCAGTAAAACATATTCATAGTGTAGAAACC
>QMTB01000153.1 GCA_003649845.1 Thermoplasmata archaeon
ATCTACATGTGGTATTATAAAGAAATGAACAAAAATTGTAAAATATATAAATTCAAATTATTAGTCTATCAAAAAGGGTATTAAAAATTTCATAAACATCTAGAATATAACTGTGTAATCCAAAAAAGCAGGATTTATGGCATGAGTGGATTTATATAACCATAAGTAAAACACTCTCCTGTAAAATTAGTGAATTAGATGTTGCCCTAAAAAACATCCTATAGTAAGATTTAAAGTGAGTAATCTAAAGAAACCTGGGGGAAGTTAATAGAGGGTTATCCTTTAAGATAGATTAGATACACCTATAATTAACAACATCGCATCTAGATATATTATACGGTAATCTCTCGGATTTGACTATATGCATTTAGGTAGAAAATTAAGGAAAGAATAGGAAAGATTGCATATCAGGGGATGATATATGGGAGAGGAGAGAAGCCTTTATTTTTTATATCTCCATTCGTCATCCTCTATGTAGATATATCCTGTCTTAAACAGTATTACAATTATTAGTATTATTACTCCAATTACTCCTAGTATTATGAAGATTATTGGTATACCTTGTTCTCCTCCAGTAACCTTATAGGTTTCTATCTCACCACTAGCTGGATTATACACATGATCTATCTGTCCATCTCCATCTGTATCTAACAATAATTCACCATTACTTCCATGTTTTATAGACGTAGTTGTTCCACTAGCTGAATCATAGAACTCATTATATTTTCCATCTCCATTAGTATCAATTAGATACCACTCACTTGTTATAGATTCTACATCGGAAGGATCTTTAGGATTAGAACCTAGTATTTCTTCTATTGCATCACTCAAACCATCATTATCATCATTATCATCATAGTTATCTGGTATTCTATCACCATCAGTATCAACTGGTGAATCACTGGAATCATTTGCATTTGTTCCATAGGTTTCCTCTTCTGTATCTGACCATCCATCTCCATCTGTATCTAAAGCTATATCAGCTGTAGTTTTAGAGGTATTTATTAGATTATCATCATCTTTAACTGTAAGTGTTACATTATACACTCCAGCTTCAGTATATCTATGAGATACTTTTACTCCATAACCAATATTTCCATCACCAAAGTTCCAAGTATAGTTTACTATTGTTCCATCTAGATCATAGCTACCAGAAGCATCAAATAGTATAGCTCCACTTGTTAAACCACTATAAGGTCCACCTGTATCTGCAACGGGGGGTATATTGGCGGTAGACTCATTAAATATAGTTACAGTAGTAGTATCAGTGTCACTACTGCTACCATCACTAACAGTAAGAGTAACAGTATATGTTCCAGCAGAATTATAGATATGAGTTGGTGTTTCACCAGTGCCAGTGTTTCCATCACCAAAGTTCCAAGTATAGGTTAACTCATCATTATCTGGATCGCTACTACCAGAGCCATCAAATTGAACTGCTCTATTCACATAACCTTGATATGGTCCATCTGCATCTGCTACAGGTGGATGATTAGCTGATGCACCACCACCTCCACCAGAAGATGGTATGGTAACTCTAAAAGTCTGTGATTTATCAGATTGATATGTATATGTTGAAGAGTTTACAAATAATTTAGCATAGAATGTACCAGTAGTATGAGTCTTATAACTTATAGTATATAGTATAGTGATATCGCTATAACTCCCATTGCCATACCCATATCCATAACCAGTGAAAGTATGGTTTGTATTAAGATACTCATCATATCCATATCCGCTTGATCCATATGGTAGATTAGAGATGTTTGTAATTAGTTGAACTGTAAATTTACCTAGAGGATCCTCTAGTTCACTACCATTTATTAAAAACTTTACATGAGTAATATGTTTATTATCGCTATTTCTAAATATTGAGAAATTAAGAAACTCTACAGGTATCCTCTCAGCTCCTCTTATAGTCAAATTTACATTTGAAAAAGTAATAGTATTACCCTTAGTTACACTAGTTGAACTAGGTGTACCAGCATCTAAATAAACCGCTGCTACAGGTGGTATAGTAGTCAGTATAAGTAAAATAATCATAGATGCTGTTATGATGAAAGTTATTGCTTCTCTCCTATATTTATATATTCCCATTCTCTCCTCTCCTCATCCACAGCTGAAGAGCATACCAGCTAGTCTATATTCGGTATGCTATTCTAAAATATATATGTTTTCTTTTATTTCAAATAAAGCTGGGTTTATACAAGGTGTTCTTGTATATACAACTGTTATATTATTTTCCAGTAGAAATGTTGTATTATTACAGCTATCCTCAAAAAACTTGTATGTATTTTCAACGAGTTTAAGTTGTTCTTCATCTGGTCCAAAAGGCATTACTGAATAGACTCTTCTCTCTGCAATCGCTGGTAGAGCCCTAGCTTTCCAAGGATCTAATATAATAATTGCATCCTCTGAGGTATTATCTTTTATCCATAGAAAATTTCTATAGTCTTCATCATCTATTATATGATAATAACTCTCATGGAAGTTTCTATCTACAGAAATACAGGTTGTTACCACTAGGAGAACTATTAGAAGGATGAAACCTGTTTTCCTAGTAGGTTTATCCACCTCTATAAGTTTTGAATACCCTCTACCTGCTATTATAGACATTATAAGGAGAAAAGGGATGAAAGTCCTCTGATACGGTAGAATATATGTTAAACCTGTTTCCATGAAGAATAAGATGTTTAATAGTAATACAAAAGAGGTTAAAACTAGAGTCCAACTTCTCCTATCCTTACTCTTTGCTATAACATATACTCCTACTATGAAGAATAAACTTGGTATTATACCATATAGTAATGGTACACCCTCGAGATATACCCAGAAATCAAATTTTATATTACCCATACCTTCCTCCTGTAGAAATGATAGATAGTTTGGTAGAGAAGCAAGGATAGAAAATACTATTACAGCTAGTAGATAAAATATCTTAGATTTCTCCTCCTGTGAAACTATTTGAAGTATAAGATATATGGTTAAGATGAGTAGAAGTACAAATGCAGTTGGTGGATGAGCATATAATAGAAAGGTTGTTACTATAAAAAGTAGAATATAGTTGTATAACTTTTTTATACTAATAAATTCAAAAGCGAAGATTAAAGCTAACGGTATAAATATTAGACTTAGGTTAACTGGCATAATAAAAACTGGTCCACCCATAGTTACATTACTAGGTAAAAGAGCTATCAACAATGAGGAAACTAAAGCTTCTATCCTACCATATAGTTTGTATACAAGGTAGAATACCAACAATATAGATGTTACATGTAATATAATAGGTAGATAAATCCATTGTTGTATACTAGGTTTAAAGAATAGGTATATTAAAGCTAGAGTTAGATGCCATGCTCTCTCCATACCTAAAGAAAAATTTTTCCCGGTATACCAATCTATATTCGAACCTAATGCAATTTGTTTCGCTTCAGCTATATGAAACCATTCATCAACATGTAGGGGATAAGGATAATTTTGATGTGGATAAAATGTTAGGAGAGAAGCTAAGATTACTAGAGGTATAAGCAGAAGCCATTCCTTCCTCACATCTTTGAATACACCCATTCTAACCCTTCAATATATCTAGCTATATAACTAATAGTTTTTTAAATATCCTCCAGCTAATTTTTCATCTGAGAAGAGATAACACTAGGAATATTAGGAGGCTATAAAAATAGCAGTAGTTAAGAAAAACGTAAGAAAACCATTAGTTATACCCTCTATAGACTAATAACATTTCTAATAGGATAACACTAAAATGGTTTCATAAAAAATAGTTATGTATCAGGTTTCCTCTCATCTCTTCTCCCTTCTCTTATATATTCTATTGTTAAACATATTACACCTACTACCAGTAGCCAATAGGTATAAATTGCTACTTGATTTGCCAGATCTTCATTTCCAAAAGTTAGTATAACTGCTGCTATAATAAGTAATAATATTGCATATCCAATTGGTATACGACCGTCAAATTTTAGTATAACAAAGATTGGTATTAGAATAATGTATGAAAGAAATATCAACATATCATCTGTGCTGAATAGGAGATGGGAAACTAAAATAGAAATTAATACCAACATATAAGGGATCAATGTTTTTAGTATCAACCAGGTTTCATTTTTAGATAGTATGGCTATAAAACTTAATCGTTGTAGAATTCTATTCTTTATACTCCTACTCCATGGAGGATAATAGCTGTATTTGGTTTTTCTTCCCATAATTTTATCTTTCCTTAGCTTCAATTTTCTCTTCCCTCTACCCCCGATTATATTTAGTTGATATTTCAAATTATCCTTGAAAATTTTTACAGAGTGTTATAACAGGTAATTATAATGCTTCCATA
>QMTB01000154.1 GCA_003649845.1 Thermoplasmata archaeon
GATTGGATGGGTTATTGTAATGGTAGACTTGATGGTATGACTTTGATTAATGTGCCTAGTGGTAAGGTTAAACAGTGGCCTTCTAGGAATGTTACTATTATCAAAGGTGATGATCCTTATAGTGTTGCTTCTCAGATTGCTCTTAATGACTGGAGTTATAGCGATAAAGCAGTAATAGCAGTTATAGAAACTAGATATAAAAATTTAAATAATATTACGGAAGGTAAAATAGAGGGTTTTCTACCTAAATCTGAAATTGAACATAAACAATTCCAGATGGAACAACCTGATATAGGAACAGGTGGAACCTATAAATCATTTGATATTAAAGATTCTAAATATAGGTATGTTATAGCAACTTTAACATGGAGTAATAAAAAAGATTTGGATTTACAACTTTATGATACTCATTTGGGTATGGTTGATGCTAGTATGACAGATGTATATGAACAAAGTCAAGTTGGACTTAGAGAGGTTATTGGTTCTTTTATACATAATCTTGGAGAGTGGAGGGTTAGTATAACTGCTGTACCTAAGAAAAGTTGGGATCTTGGAGATTATTCTGATCTTAAAATACTATCCAACAGTAAAAAAGCAAATGTTGAGATAAAATTGCTTCCAGGAGTTATGATAAAACTACCTAAAACACCTTTTGGTTGTAGAGATGTAAAATTTAAATTAAAATGGAGTAACTCTAATATCAGATTAGCTTTTACTTTAATTGACCCTGCTGGTACTGAAATAGCGAGTAGTATACCAAGAGAGAAGTTTTTATCTGGAGATATAGTCTATAGGAAACCTGGTGAAACTGATCTTAATGTTACTCAGCTTGGTGAATGTAGAGAAAATGAAAATTATTCGATATGTGTTTTTTCTCTTGATAATATCTCCTCTCCAATAGATTTTAGTTTAGAGTATAGTTGGCATCAGAATTTCTCAAAAATTGAAGGAGAAGAAATGTCTTCTGCTAGCAATGGAGCTGTCCTAGCTAGTAAATTAAATGCCCCTTTACTATATGTAAACTCTTCATCTCTACCAAGTTGTACAGAGAAGACTTTATATAAATTAGGGGTTAAACAGATTTATCTTATAGATATTGGTTCTCATCTGAAGAAAAATGTTAAAGAGAGACTTTCTAATATAGCTAAAATAATAGAGTATTCTACAACTAAAGATATATATAATTCTATTAGGAAAGATGTAAATGATAATAGTATAGTATTTACTACCATTGATCCATGGACTTATTGGTATGTAGCAGAGCTTAAACCAGCTGGAGAATATCCAGGTGCACTATTTATCGGTCCAGCAGCATATATAGCAGCACACCATGGTACACCAGTGGTTATTGTTGATATTCATCCTAGATTATCTCAAGCGATTGTATACCCAACTAATTTTTGGACACCTGCCAGTCATGGGGTAGAACCATCCTCAGGTAGTATGATGTTATTTGGAAGACAGGTGTATGATTTTCTAGAGGATTATAATCTAGGTAAACTAGAACCTGATGGTCCAGAGGCACAAGATAAAGAAACAATAATTACTGTGGCAGGTCAATATGATATAGGTATACCATGGGATAGGGCTTTTACTGGCGCAGCATTACCAGGTCGTTTTACGTTCTCACCTGTTGATACAAGTTATTGGATTTCTAGGAATATATTTTATCCTGCTCTTATCTTTGAAAACCCTGCTATGCAAGGAGAAAATGAGTATATAAATGGTAGTGTTAGTAAGGTTTCTCATCTCCCTGGTTCCAGGTTTAGAGATCCTTTAGGTGTCAATCTTGTTATAACAAAACCATCAGAGGAGGAGAGATTTAGATATCCTATATTACATACATATAATACTTATCTCTATAGATTCAATGAGTTAGCTAGTAAACAATGGGATTTCAAATATACTAGAGCAGATGGTATTATACCCTATGAAACCGATTCTCTTGATCCAATTGATGATGGAGCTGCTCATGGTAAATCAGGTGCATACTATCCTGATATGAGTGAAACAGAGGTTATACCATTCTATGCTAGAAAAGCAGGTTATGGTAACGTTTTTTCAACAAATTTTGAGGAGGTAGTAGAGGATTTGAATCGCGGAGTTATAATATGGGTTGAAGAATGCCACGGTCATTATATAGAGGGTGGCGTCCTAGGAATGTGGGATCCAGATAGTCCCTATGTTCTTGAGAAGAACCCTTGGAGGGCATATGAGGTTCCATTATTATATCTTGGTAACTGGAGAGAACTTATCCGTACTATCGTGTACATCTCTCAAGGTCAACCATCTAGGTTTATAGAAGGTTTAATTAGATTCCATTTGTTGACAAGAATTGGTTCTACTGAGAATCCAGATGTAGCTACTTTAAATCCACAGTTGTCTCTGTTAAATCGTTTTCTATCTCGTATAGGTTTTCCTATTGATATGTGGGGTGCAACTGGTATAATGATACATAGAGATAGAATACTCCATCCGCTAAAAACCTTTAGAGAGGGTCTTCCATTTATAAACTTTTATAATGGAGATGGTAAGGTAACTATTTCTGTGCAAAGTGGTAATAACTGTATGAAGAGCATATATGGTTATGATTTCGATAATGCTCTAAAGAATCTGCACTCCTGTGGTATAAATACAATATCTTGTCTACCTGCTGGAACTTTTCTACATCTAACATGGATGCGTCATGGTATGAGTTATCAGATTATTGATCCATGGACTACTACTGATTGGGCTGCAGTTTGGAATCAGATGATTATTAAGTTATTTGCAGAAGGTTATACTGTTGGACAAGCATATGAAAGAGGTATAAGAGCTTGTGGACCAGAATATATAGTTAATCATTGGTGGTGGGATAAATGGGAGAATGTAGAGCTTTTCGGTGATCCAAATCTCAGGGTTTTTGTTCCAGATACTAAATATACGGATTATCAGAATGGTTATGAGGAGAATCATTGGACGCAAGAGGAGACACAGCCTCTAAGATATGATTCTAGTTTTAGTATAGATGGTCATAATCCTTTTGGAGTAACAAGTTATCCACATGAGAGATCTAAACCTCTAATATCCAAGTTTTATATTCTAGTGATACTCTTAGTCATTCTTATAATCTTGATTTCCATACTATTCTTGTTTAAAGAGAAAAATATTTCAGAGGAATAACTTTAGATAAATATCGAATGGATTTGATATCATACACCTATGATCTTGTTAGGCAGATACCTCCTGGTAGGGTTTCAACTTATGGTGCTGTAGCAGAGGCTCTAGGTGATATACGTGCTGCTAGAGCAGTAGGTAGAATGATGAATCAGAATCCTAATGCTGATACTATGCCTTGTTATAAAATTGTATATTCTGATGGTAGATTAGGTGGTTTTGGTTTAGGTATAGAAGATAAGATTAGACGTCTTAGAGAGGATAACATAGAGGTTGTTGATGGTAGAATTAAGGATTTCGATAAAGTTTTCTTTAATGATTTTAAAACCAGTTATCCTCTGAAAAAGCTTAGAAGACAACAGCTTGAGATGCGTGATAAGGTTTCTCTTAATAATAGTTTCACTGAGGTTAATACTGTTGCTGGTTTTGATGTCGCTTATCCTAAATCTGATTTTGATACTGCATGTGGTGCAATCGTTATAATGGATTATCATTCTATAGAGGTAGTAGAGGAGGAGGTTGTTTATTCTAAAACTATGTTTCCATATATACCTACTTATCTAGTTTTCCGAGAACTACCATTTCTAGAGAAACTAATGGCTAAAATAGATGTTAAACCTGATATACTTATGGTTGATGGAAATGGTATAATGCATCCTATAAAATTTGGTTTAGCATGTCAAGCAGGTGTAACATTAGATATCCCATGTATAGGTGTGGCTAAGAAAAGATTATATGGGAAGGTTAGAGAGGATAACTGGGTTGTAGATGACGATATGATATTAGGTTATGCTTTTTATGCCTCCTATAAAGTTAGGAAACCTGTTTATATCTCCCCTGGTCATAATATATCTTTGGAATCTTCTATAAATATTGTTAAGAAGCTTAGTAGATTTAAAAACCCTGAGCCTCTTAGACGAGCTCATATACTTGCTACTTCCTCTCTACTCTAGGTTTTTCAATTCTTTACTAGATATTATTGGTAGACCTCTTTCTTCAAACCATTCTTTGAAAACCCTCATCTGAGGTTTCTTCAAAGTTTTCCTATGAAAATATCCTGCTTCTACATTAGGTGTCTTCTCAATTATCTGATCTAATATATCTTCTGTGAAGTTACCATTGTTAATCTGATAGCTTGGTATCATATGTCCAAAGGCAGCGTATTTCTCAAGTGCTACA
>QMTB01000155.1 GCA_003649845.1 Thermoplasmata archaeon
GCCATCCCTTGAGAATGGATTAAGTATCACCTTCCCCGCATCCATCAATACCCCAGTCTGATCTACTTTATAAGGCATACCGTAAAGATATCCTACTGAGACATTGAAGGCGGTCAAGCATTCACTTATGTATTTAGTGAGAACGATGTCTAAGAAGCCGGAGAAGATCTCCTCGGAGGCATCCAGCATCGAGAAGTAGCCGAGACCAAACTCATGCAGACATAGTTCGGCCCACTCCGGCTCAATGACCACCGGGGCTAAGGTATCTGATAGATCCATCTTTTCCAGGATCGGGATGAGGGAGTTCATAGCTGCTATTATCCCTATGGTGGTTTTCTTTTAAGCATGCGTAGAAATACTAACGCTAACAAGCAAATAAGACCAATAACTAATACGATTAATGGAGTGGTTATAAAGAAAGATATGTTTTCCTCCGGTTCTAATGCGAAGATGGTCGAAGCATATAGAGGCAGACCGTATTTGAGCGCAAAGGACTTATTTATAAACACCTTATTCGGTAAAATATAGGAACTAATAATCTCAAATTGAGCAAATCTATTTTTCAATCTCCATATCGATTTATATTTTGAGTGGGACAAACTTCTATTGCTAATATCTTTTTTATTAACCACATACTGAATATGAACTTTTTTCACCTCATCACGAGCCATTGGGAAGGTAAAATAAGTAATTGTATCTACCACTAAAAAGTCTGAACTAAAACAAGTTGCCGATTCTACTGTTAAAGATTCGGCAGAAAAATCATACCACAAACTCATATTGTGAGCCCTGTGGTAGATGTTGCATACTAAGTATAGTGTATCACGCTCATATAGATCAAATAAACTGGATGGGACTTTATAATGGTAGGTAAATTTTAAGGTATCACCAAGTTTTACCACTGGCAAAGACGGTGATTCTAATTGGATTAACACCCCACCGCCGACCCAATAAACTCCTGGCTTTCTATCTTTAAACATCTCTAAGGTGGTATCCCAATCGGTCGGAGACCAATGCCCAACACACTTTCCATCCCTCTCAATAGGTACACCCCAGCCACACCATCCATAGAACCGCCACGAACTAAGAGGATATGCCCACCAAAATGGCGCATAGAAAATGATATCTTTACCCATTTTTACTTCGATGGACAATGTATGCATATAAAGATAGCGTAATCGCTTGCTGGATCTCGGCGGAAGATATACAGTATCCACTTCCTCCAATCTTTTCTCCCACCGGTGTTTTGCTGGATAGTAAAAATAACTATTTATAAACAACCGCTCAGTTCTTAATCTATGTTTATTTTCTAAGTATACAACTAAATCCCATTTCCCCTGATCCGGCTCTAACCAATAAGTCGCAATTAAATGAGACTCCTTCGCTAAATTCTCCCACCACGTCCCAGAAGCATGTCTGAAATATTTACTTTCAATTCTTTCAATAACTTTTTTAATCATCCCAAAATATATCTTTTCCATATTCACCACCAGATAATACCCTGCGATGAAAAAACCTAATGCCAAAACCAGAAATCTCTTACGCACTATGGGCCTTTCCATATTTACCATCGCATGTTGAGAATTAAATCAGGATTACCCAAAATATTTACATCAAGCTGGTTACTCATTTTTATCTTCTGAAGAAAACACTAATGATAAAAGACCATCCTTGCCTGCACCATATATCTTATAACCTTTAGCAATATTACCATTAACTTCCAATGGCACATAGAAAACTACTCCAGGAATTGACCAAGATGGTGGGTCAACAAAAGATGTAGTAAAAACAGGCCCGGGAGATTCTTTGGAAAAGAACGGATTAGTAATATCATGTGGCAATATTGCCTTATGATCTATGCCAATTTCCCCTGCAAATATATTTTCGTAATCGCTCGTTCCAGTTAAAGATATATTCTCTTTAGATTCCAAAGAAATCTGTTGGGCTATTTGTGTTGCAGTTGTACTGAGATTTGCGGGATAATAACCTCCCGTTATATTTGCAAATTCTTCTAAACTTTGTTGTAATATATACATATTTGCTTTAACTTCAGCTGATGCTGCTGGACTTCTTTTCCAACCATAAATCTCGCGATAATGATAACGCGAAGATTTAAAGAGGATCCAAAATCTACTTAAAAGCATTACAAGTACAATATAGCAAATTAGGATAAGTTTCTTTCGAAATTCTATAGTTAAAGTACTCCCCATATAACCAACTAAGATACAAATGACAAAAAGTAACAAAATATACTTTCTTGCCTGCTCAGTATAAACTATTGTATTGATTTTTCTGCTTTTATCAGAATGGAATGTTATATCTTCATCCATCTCCGACGGGGTAAATTGGGCATAAAGCTTTGTTAGAATGTAATGATCTCTATCGATACTGAGTTGGCATCTTTTAACTAAAGTTTTGAGATAAAGTGAATCAATACTCATTGCTTTTTCAATATTAAAATTTTTGGATTTGAATAGATTCTTTCCCAAAATATATAATAAAATATCAGTATTCGTAGTAGATAAGGAAGTAATTTTTAATGGGTAAATTGGTTCACCAGAGGTAAAAGTGATTTTAAGAGGAGGAATTTTTCCAATTTGATTATCTATATGAATGTCCGATGAAATCTGCGCCACTATAAAGTACCAATTTCTTTTGACATAATCTTCTATTATAGGTAGTGCTCTATCAGGAAGATAGTAGTTATGACTATACATCCAATCTACAAATATTTCTGGATCATTGATTGAGAGGACATTTACATCATATAGTCCTACACTCTTTGTCTCATAAATTTTTACGCCAGGAATAGCCATTGGGGTAGTCACTTTTGTGTCCTTGGGACCCATTGGTACAAAGTGGATACCAATAGTGAGAAGAATGAAAACAATTATGAGAGTACATAAAATTAATCTATGTAGCCAGGTCTTAATGCTTCGTCTAATAAACAGCGGGAATGTAGCTAATAAAACAAGAATAAGAATGCCAGGTCCTATAAGGAATGTAGAGGTCATAACTGAGGGAACTGTAATAATTTCTAAGAAATTGAAGATATTTGAATAAACCGTATCTATTTGAGGGAAATTAGGTACCGGAACTAACCATAAAAATCTATCACCTTTGCCGCCGAATTCAGATTGAAGTATTAGAACTTCGGAGGAATCAGTATAGATGATAAATGCTTGCTGTGATGGGCCTGATGTTTCTACTGGATATTCGGTGGCAGTAAATACAGTTCCATCCGCCCAAAGCAATCGTGGTAATACAACGAATATGTGTAATATTAAAACAACTTGCCTAATAAATTTGCTAAAGTTTAAAATCACCATCCCCCCAAAAAGATATTCCAAATAAATTATAAAATACATGAAGAATATCGAATATTTGCTTAACTGTTAATACTCTTGTGGATGCATAGGTAAAGAAGTCATATCCACAAGCAGCTGCTATAAAACTATATGGCTTACCTTCCCAGCCCATGCAAGCATCCGGATTAAATGCTTTACCTAATTCATGGTCGTTTTTAGCCGATAAGCAGCAGTTAAGGAAAACAAACTGGTATTCATTTTGACCTACTGCGTTACTTATTTCTGAAACTTCGACACCTTCTTCAGCATTAATACTTAGATACGCATGACCTAACAGGGTGTCACCGTGTCCGATATAATAGAAAACCATATTGTATGGTTTAGCAACCTCCTTAAGAACGCGATTCTTAGTTGCATCCAGTGTTAAGGTAGGGAGGTACCATAATTGAAATAATACCTTGTATGCGTATAATCCGCTCATTTCCCAAGTCAATTCAGGAATCTCCTCATACCATCCTGTAGCCTGTCCACACACACAAGAAGCTCTTCTAAAAAGAAGTAAAAAATCTTTCGGAGTGCGCCAACGATTATCGGTTCTTTATTCCCACTCCCTCCCCCAGCATAGCCACCTGAGATCCTGTAGGCCCCCGCACCAGTCTCTGGATCCCGAATGATATAACCCGCTCCCTCCCAATCAAGAAACCGAATCCGCCTCTGTGAGACCCTGACCTCATAGCCAATATTAACCGAATGCTATATCTCCCGCTTCAGATCATCGGGTAGTTCTAATAGCGGAAGGATTGAGTCGACATTGGTGGAGTCGATCATATAGATCGGAATGCTCTCAACATTGGCGATCTCCAACGCCTTAATCGCTGAGATCGATGGCAACCGGAACCACAACTCAAACAGATTGTGCTCCCAGTAGGACCCCTCATAACCAGTCAGGATTTGAAAATACCTCTGATTCACCACCCTGCCATCCCTTGAGAATGGATTAAGTATCACCTTCCC
>QMTB01000156.1 GCA_003649845.1 Thermoplasmata archaeon
CAAAAAATTTGCATAGATATACAAAGTGGAAAAAATTCTATGGAGAATCAAGAAAAACTATTTTCAGTGATAGGAGTGTATATGTTTAGGGGTTATCCAATTCTCCATATAAATCTCTATCCAGTTCAATATGTAAACGAAAAATTGTACTACTATAAATCCTTAAAATTAGAGGTTACTACGAAACCTGCTACATATAAAGGTGGATTTAGAGGATTAGAGAAAGATCAACAACTCTTAAGAGAGATTGTTGATAACCCCGAAGTTCTTTCTACTTATCATGTCAATAGACATCTAGATGAGGAAATCCAGTATGTTGTAATAACAAGTAAAAAATTTCTCGATATATCAGAGGAATACACCTTCCAGGATCTAGTTTCTCATAAAAAAGATATGGGAGTAAATGCGACTATTGTAACTATTGAGGATATCTCTGCGAACCAAGATTTCTCTGTAAACGGTTTATGGGGTGACAACAATCCAGATAACCCCTTCTATCAGTCACCGATAAATGGGGATATAGAAAAATTTGATGATACACAGGCTAAGATAAGGAATTTTATAAGATATGCATACATGAGGTGGGGAACAGATTATATATTATTGGCTGGAGATGCAGATGCAAATAACAAAAAAGATAATATCTTGCCAACAAGGGGTTTATTTGCAGAGGAAAGAGGTCTACCATTAAATGGACACACATCCTATGAGGCAATGGATATTCCATCTGATTTATACTATGCATGTTTAGATGGAAACTTCAACTATGATGGAGATAATCATTTTGGAGAAGCTGCAAAATTTAATAGCGTAGCTGATATTGATGAAGCAGATTTATACGCTGAAGTATATGTGGGAAGAGCATGTATAGATAGACCTGTAGAGGTGTCAAATTTTGTTCAAAAGATTATCAACTATGATAATCTCTACTATGATCCATATTTTAAAGATATACTGTTTCTAGGTGAAAGTATAGGGTATCAATTTTATACTAACTGGGGTGGTGATTACAAAGATGTTGTTGCAAAATATATACCACGTGAATATAATCTTTCAAAACTCTATGATAGAGACCAACCTAATCACTATTGGAATATGAGCTACTACTATGATAGATTAAACAGTCATCCTCCTATAATAATAAATCATGATGGTCATGGTAGTCCTAACGCAGCTTTAAGGCTAACATGTAGAGCTATTGAAAGTTTAAACAACACAAAATACTATTTTATCTACTCACAAACCTGTTTAGCTGGTGCCTTTGATAACTATTGGCCACCTAACACATATTATAAGGCAGATTGCATTGCGGAGTATTTTACAGTAGAAACACCTCATGGAGCAATAGGAGTAGTTATGAATTCAAGATATGGCTTAGGAAGCCAAGAAACCATAGATTCCCCATCTGGAGCCTATGATGAATCATTCTTCAAGGCTTTATTCTCAGAGAATATAAGAGAAATCGGTAGGGCAAATCATTACTCAAAAGAAGATAATATATGGCGTATAAATGAGAATGGTATGAGATGGGCATGTTATGAAACAAATCTATTTGGAGACCCACAGATTAGGATAAAAGAGCCCAATCCATCTATAACATTAAATGTAAGCATCACTCGGCCACTAAAAGGTGGTTATTTATATATAAACGATGGAAAACCTCTACCTCTATCATTTCTAGATAAACCTTTTATCGTAGGAAATATAACTATCACCGCTAATGTTACTTCCATACCAGAGAATATGATAAAATCAGTAGAATTCTCCATTGATAATACGACACTCTTCATCGATAACGATGCACCTTATCAATGGACTTGGGAAGGAGGAAAAAGAGGTTTACATACAATTAAAGTTAAAGCCAATGGAAAATATGGATTCACAAAGGGAGATCAAGATCAAATAGATGTATACAAAATTTTATAATGAATTAAAAGAAATGAATAGATAGAAAAAAACCCAACTGTTTGAAATATTGAACTGCAAAAATATTAATTATTTTATATCTGCCTGTAAAATATTTCTCCTTAAAATATAAAACCATTATACCTCTATAAAAAGAAGAAGTTCTATCTTATTGAACGTATATAGAATTTACCAGCAACGAATCTATTGGTAAGTATACCAACGTAATTAACATCTACTATAACATATGCACCGTTAGGATAATATGTATAGGAAAAAGGATGGAAGGAGAATACATACAGATAGTCAGCCCAGAAACTTATGTTATTTCCCATCCTGTTTTTATCACTGATCTTACCAAATAACCATGCTATAGATGTTGTAATATTTACTTGAAGTGGATCCGACCAACTACTTTCTAAACCATATTTATTAACTGCCTTTACTCTTATTTTATACGTACCATTAGTTTCCCACATATGAGATGCACTGACTCGTTCACCTGATGGTATTGGTCCAATCAATTTATCGATTTTTCCGTCGCCCCAGTCAAATGTATAGTAGAGATTCTCATTATTTGGATCCCTCGTAGTGCAATAATAGGTATAGTATATACCACTCTCACCATTTGTAGGTCCCTCAGGTTTTACAGGTTTTATTGGGTTGTACTGTTGAAGAGGTCCTAATCCGCTATAATTTAGTGGATAACGCCTTATTTTAAACACGTCATTTATTGTTGAAGGATATGGATTTGTATATTCCCACACTATTTCCTTATCCATCGTTACCTCAAAGAAATGCCCTTTTTTCCCTTCACATATCAATGTGTTTCCATTTGGTAAACGCTGTGCCCCAGAGAGTAGCTCCGAAAAGAATCTTTCCTCGCGATCATTACCATAACTCCAAATAGAGTTTTCAGGCCCATATGGTAAACCCGGCGTATATCGATAGTATCCATTTTCATCAACAGGTGGAATGAACTCTTCTATGGTAGAATACAACCCATCTGATCTATATAAACCGTTGTTAAATACTAGTATATTTCCTTCTCCAGGACAGCCTTCTTCTATCCATTGTCCATCATGGGGTCTGAAAAGTTTTTGATCCTCCTCTGTACCTGCTCTATAGGTTTGGGGATTACCCCATCTGTATAATAAATCTCCCCCTTTTCCATATCTCCCTCCTGTATGACCAGCTGCTTCCTCAGTTGTAGTATCGTGATCGATGATCCATATTTCATTGTAGTTTCTCACGGTTAACATGATTTGATCTAAATCTGGATTATAATCTATAGAGTTAATATGAAAGTAATCTGGATCATTTATCTCAAGATTTATATCTATGAGTTCTGGATGCTGTGAAACTATACCATAATTATTCTTAGTTGAATCGTAATCTTGTATCAAGTGATCCCAAACATGCCATTCCCATACGATTCTACCGCTATTAGGTCCAGTAGGTTGTATTTCGATGATAGAATCAGATACAAAGTAATTCCAAGGGATTAGATCAGGGTTTCTACCTGCAGATATTGTTTCTTCAACACTTTTGATTTCCCATGAAAGGAGTAATATATTCCCATTTGAAAGAACCTCTACATCATGATGTAGACAGTACTTATTTGTTGATCTTTCATACTCCCATATAAGTGTGTTATTCCAATCAAAAACTTCCAATCTTCCTGTTACTCCACCAAAGGGGAAATATGGATTATTAAAAGGAGAACATGCTCTTATTAGATTTCCATTTTCTAATAGATATGTTCCCAAGGCTTGCGCGTATTTACTTTTCCACATGTTTACGATGTTTCCATCGTTGTCTATCAAAAATGTTAACGTATAATACTCAGGAGCAAATAGGGTATAACCTGGGAAAGAATCATTTGGAGAATAGAGGTCTAATGCATCCGATATAGATTGATTTGAATAAGATTTTTTATCTTCATAGATGCTGTAGGAAGTAGGAAGATAATCATGATCTGATGTCATTAAATTCGATTCTGCTAAATTACCATGATTTAAGAATATAAAGAGAAGTAACATAAGAAGCAGTTTCTCTAGGCTCATTACTAAAATATATTATTTGAATCATTTAAATATCCTTTGATGAATTTTTAAAGAAACTTGTGGATTCATTAGGTAATAAAATATCTTGGTGTTTTTTGTTGTTTCTTCACTACAATTCTCCAAGAAAATCAGAGAAATATAGAGATTTTACTGAAACACCCTTTCTTAGCACTTAATTCATCTGTATTCTTTCTAATTCATTTGCGTCTAGAATTCCATCTCTTTCAGTAAATGTGAAGAAACTTAAAAGTTGTTCAACTTGAATTCATATTGGGGCTTCATCCCGAAATAGATAAATTAGGAGGAAGTTTGTTTTTTCTTGGCAGGATTTGATGTGCTA
>QMTB01000157.1 GCA_003649845.1 Thermoplasmata archaeon
ATAATGAAGTTATGGTTTATACTATTACTATTTTGAAGGTATCTTAAAATATATAGGTTGTTAATAGGAGATACTCTATTTCGTTTTTCATTTAACTGGATCTTCCAATATGTGTTTACCTTATTATTATATCTATCCCACAGTGTTAATTTTAGTAAGTATAAACCTTTTTTAAGCATACTAGTATCCCAGTATCCTAGGATATCATTGTAAACTGGTTTCTTTTTTAAACCATTGATGGGTTTAAATTCTTTATAATTTTCTGGAGATGCATAGAATAGTTGATAACCATAGAAGGAGGACATTGTTTTACTAGGACCATCTTCAATGAAGGCTGAGCCTTTTGTTGGGATAGATGCGTTAGAGTTACATGTTGATGGATAGTCTATAGAGGCAAACCATAAAGTAGATTTATCTGATAAAATAGGTTCTCTAAAAGTTTCACTATTCAATAGCATAATTACTCCTTGATCTTCTATGAATACATCTGTATAAATATAGCTTTCATATAAAACTAGTAAACCTTTATCTCTAACATAGGTAGTAGGGTTTAAACCAGTTGGATCCTCTGCTAGAAATATGCAGTTTTCAGCATAAACAATAGATTCATCCCATATCCAAAATGGGCCACTATCGCCTTTATAGATCACGTTTTCTAGTTTAAGTTTAGAATTTCCAGTGCATAACAACTCTGATACAATACTATTACTAATAGAAATAGTTGAGTTATCAAACATATGTATATGCCAGTTTCTAATGGTGAAATTAATAAGATGGATCCTTCTATCTGCTACTGGAATTACCCAGTTTTCATAATATGTATTAGAGGTTAAACCTGTTAGATTGAAAGTATCACTGTTAGTTGCTCTAATAATTATACTAGATTCAGAGTTTCTAAGAGTAACATCTGCACCTTTTTCAATAACAGGAGTATTAGAATGGATGAAACAAGAATCAACTATAATCTTATAGTTTACATTATATATATTTGATATATCCCCTGGGAATTCAAAATGTTCTATATATTCATCTACAAATGGAGAATAATCTATTACACTATCATTCTGAAAAATATAAAATATATTTATAACTCCATCTATATGATATAGTTTACCTATAGAGTAATCTTTGAAGAAAAACTCTGATGTATAACCTCTAATACTAGAACAGTTTCTAATAGATATGGAGGAGTTATCTGATATTAGACAGCTAAGCCAATCGCTAAAAATACTTTCCTCAATGTTAACTCTAGATCTATCAAAAGAGTTTAATAGATTTGGATAACCATTTGAATAAAAATTTGATTGATTCCAAAATAGAGAGGCATTATCATATAGGTTTATGGTATATTGCCATCTTGATATAGCTAGAAATCCAATGGTACTATTATATGAAGATATCGATCCATTATTGAAGATAAGTATATTACCTTGAACTAGGAATGTAGAGTTTTCAATGAATAGTCTACCGTGATTTATTATAATTAGATTTCCCAGTAGATTGAAAGTTGTATTTCTAATATAGAAAACTTCGTATGGGTCGTCATCCCCTATGATTAAATCCTGTATAGGGTCGCTATGTATTACTGGATCTATATTTACAATTAAAATTAGAAGGGCAATCGGAAGAATAAATCTATAGTACATGTAACATCAATGTTTTATTAAACTATATTTTATATAAAAAATATCTCTTTTGTTTTCTATAGAATATTTTTTGATTATAAAACCTCAGATTTTTACTCTTTCAATATGGAATCTACTGTATTTATAAGTGTTTCTCTGCTGAATGGTTTTATGATATAATCTGCAAGTCCCTCTTCCATCAGTGTTTTCTTTCGATTTTCAGATATCTCTAATACACTCATAAATACAACTTTTGCATCTATTTTATTCTGCTTAATTCGATTAAAAACATCCCATCCACTCATACCAGGCATCATTATATCTAATAATATTAAATCTACTTTCTCTGAATTTAGTTTCTCTAGGCATTCTTCTCCACTATAAGCTGATATAACTTCATATCCTGCAAGTTCCAATAGAGTTTTGGTTAACTCTACAATATCAGGTTCGTTATCAACAACCATTATTTTTTTCATCTTATTTATTCTCCTCACCATTATACACAGGAGTATCTTATGATATATACTTTATGTTCTTAAATTAATCTGTTGAATAAATCTTTTTTGATTTTTGATTATAAGATATATAAGATTTAAATACTTCTTTATTTTATTATTATATGAGAGAAGGTGGAGAGACTATGTGGTTGCAGTTACGTCTATACCTATTAATCGGTCTAATGTTTGCTATACTATATGGTATCATAGTTGGGATAGGATACCTACTAGGGGCAAGAGGTAGTATATTCTACATTTTATTCATGGGTTTAGGTATTCTAATGATTTTAATCCAATATCTAATTGGTCCCAAAACTGTTGAATGGACGATGAGAGTTAGATATGTTAGTAAAGATGAAGCCCCAAAACTTTATAGAATGGTGGAAGAACTGGCTGATAAAGCAGGTTTACCTGTTACTCCAAAGGTAGGAATTTCTAAGTTGCAGATACCTAATGCTTTTGCTTTTGGTCGTACACGTAGAGATGCAAGGGTATGCGTAACGGAAGGTATTTTAAAGCTTTTAGATGAGGATGAACTTAAAGCAGTTTTGGGGCATGAGATATCACATATTAAACATAGAGATGTAGTTGTCATCACTATGCTAAGTGTAGTTCCAATGATATGTTATATGTTGTATATCTCTTTCTTCTGGGGAGGTATGTTTACTAGACGTCAGAGGGATAGTGGAGCAATGTTAGCAATAGGTCTACTAGCTTTAGTGTTATATTTCATTACAAGTTTACTTGTGATGTATGGCTCTAGGATAAGAGAATATTATGCTGATCTTGGTAGCGTACAGCTTGGAAATCAATCTTCCTCTCTAGCTACCGCCCTTTATAAACTGGCTGTTGGGAGTGCACGGACCCCTAAACAAGTTTTGAAACAAGCAGAAGGTATGAAAGCGTTTTTCTTAAATGATCCTTCTAGGGCATTAGATGAGATAAGGAGTTTAAAAGACATAGATCTTGATATGAGTGGAACTATTGACCAAGATGAACTCCGGGTTTTACAATCCAAGAAGATAAAATTAAGCATTGCAGATAAACTCATGGAGGCTATGAGTACACATCCAAATATGATTAAAAGGATAAAACATCTCGCCGCTCTTCAAGATAAAGTAGGTAAGATAATATAAGGCAAAAAATTTTTATCTATTCTTTTGGTATGCAGCTAGTTGATTAAGGTGTAATTTATGGAGTTTAAAGAGAAAAGGGTTTTGATCTCAGGGGCTACTGGTGGCATGGGTTATGAGATTGCGAAACTTTTATCTAAAGAAGATTGTAAACTTGCCTTATTTGCTAGACGAGGAGATAGATTAAAAGAGATTGCAGATGAGTTAACATATGATAAAACAAGGTGTATATATAAAAAATGTGATGTTAGTAAACGAGATGATATTAGAGATGCGGTATCTTTTATGGTGAAAGAATTTGGTGGAATAGATGCTGCTATTCTCACAGCTGGTGTTCTTATACCAAATCCTATTCAAACCTTTGATAGTAGCATTATAAAGAAATCTATTGAGATTAATTTTATGGGTATTGTATATTTTATAGAATATATCTTGCCTATTATGAAGAAGCAGAGATCTGGTATGATAGCTGCTATATCTACCCTCCCAGATAAGAGAGGAGTTCCAGGTTGGGGTGCATATGGTGCTAGTAAAGCAGCTGTAAGTTGGTTGATGGAGAGCCTTAGAGCAGAGGCTAAGCAGAGGTATAATATATCTATCGTTACTATTAAACCTGGTTCTGTTGAGACACCTATGATTGAAGATTATCATAGAACTGGTGCTGTATCTGCTAGGCGTGCAGCTGAGATTATTATTAATGGATTAAAAAAAGAGAAAAAGGTTATACAGTTTCCTCTCAGTCAGGTTTTACTTGTTAGAATACAAGATTTACTGCCGCCTTTTGCATATGATCTTATACCTGTAGATGTCGCAAAGGGAGAGGGTTATCCAGAGGTTGATGAAGATTAACTTTATATCCAACTGGAATAATATTAACACATGTTAATCGGTGGTTTATGATGAACCCTTTAATAAATCCATTCATCTCTCTTCCCCTCCTAAAAAGTTACCTGTTTGATCCATCCAGATTAAGAAGATATTCATCTGAGGAAATGGAGAGATATAAAGATAAAGCTTTTAGGAGAATTATAAAATATGCTTATAG
>QMTB01000158.1 GCA_003649845.1 Thermoplasmata archaeon
AAAAAAACAAACAATATATGAGGATATATATTGAACACGTATCCAAAGGTTAATTTCTATAATTACCAATAAAGATTTACTATACAAAACAAAAAAACATGGTATAGCTATTAGCAGATTTTTTGAGAATCAATTGAGTAACTACTTCAGTTTTATAGATAGTATATACCCAAATCTCCCATCTAGATTTGATATACCTCAGAGTATACGCCGAGGGAGAGATTTGAACTCTCGCTCCCCGAAAGGGGAACCGGCTCTCAAGGCCGGCGCGTTAGGCCAGACTTTGCTACCTCGGCAGCAATAATTTATAGGAAAAACAAGGTTTTAAAAATTTTTATATTCTATATTTATGAACGTAAAACTATTTCTATATTTACTCCATCTGGAACCTGTATCCGCATAAGCTGTCGAAGAGCTCTATCACTGGCATCAAGATCAATTAATCTCTTGTGAACACGCATCTCCCAGTGATCCCATGTTTCAGTACCTTCACCATCTGGAGATTTCCTACATGGAACTCTAAGATGTTTAGTTGGAAGAGGAATAGGACCACTTAGACTAACGCCTGTCTTCTCAGCAATCATCTTGATTTGATTGCATACATCCTCTAATTTTTTTGCATCGGTACTAACAAGTGAAATCCGTGCTTTCTGTGCCATAGGAACAGTGATCTCCTTATATGTTTATTATCTTTTTCATCTAATTAAAAGGGGAAAGAGGGGAAAGAAGCTCTTATGCTTCTTCAACATCTAGACAGATTCCTGCAGCAACAGTTTGACCCATATCTCTGATAGCGAATCTACCTAACTGTGGAATCTTCTTAGCTGGTTCAATAACCATTGGTCTAGTTGGAACTATTTTGACGATTGCTGCATCACCGGTTTTAATGAAATCAGGGTTTTCCTCTTTAACAGCACCAGTACGTGGATCTAGTTTCTTTTCTATCTCCTCGAAGCGGCAAGCTACCTGTGCAGTGTAACAGTGAAATACTGGAGTGTAACCCTTTGTAATTACAGATGGATGATTTAAAACCATTATCTGTGCTCTAAAAGATTTAGCAACCGTTGGTGGGTTATCAACTGGACCTGCTACATCTCCTCTGCGTATATCGTTTTTAGCGATACCTCTAACGTTTACACCAACGTTGTCACCTGGTATAGCTTGATCGATTTGCTCATGATGCATCTCAATTGTTTTAACCTCTCCGATTACTCCTCCAGGTTTCGTACTTGGCTTGAAGATCAGTTTCATACCAGGTTTTATAACACCAGTTTCTACTTTTCCAACTGGAACAGTACCAACTCCTTTTATAGAATATACATCCTGGATAGGCCATCTTAGAGGTAGATCAATTGGTTTCTCAGGTACTTCGAAGTTATCAACAGCTTGTAGAAGAGTTGGTCCATCCCACCAGTCTAGTTTACCTTTATCCTTAGTGCAGTTGTCTCCCACAAATGCAGAAACTGGTACAAATTGAAGTTGATCGTCTTTATAACCAACGCTTTTCGCCAGTTTATAAACTTCCTCTTTTACCTCTTCATATCTATTTTTATCATATGGTGGTTTAGTTGCATCCATTTTGTTGATAGCGATGATCATCTGTTTAACTCCCAAGGTTCTAGCTAGGAACATGTGTTCTTTTGTCTGAGCCATTACACCTTCAGGTGCTGCTACTACTAGTATTGCTGCATCTGCCTGAGAGGTACCAGTTATCATGTTTTTAACAAAGTCTCTGTGACCTGGTGCATCGATTATAGTAAAGTAATATTTATCTGTATAGAATTTTTTATGAGCAACATCAATAGTGACTCCTCGCTCTCTCTCCTCTTTAAGATTATCAAAAATCCATGCTAATGCGAAACTCTCTTTTCCCTTAGCTTTTGCTTCCTCTTTATATTTCTCTACTATATGCGCTGGGAATTGACCTGTGTCTAGGAGGATTCTCCCGACAAGTGTTGATTTCCCATGATCGACATGACCGATGATTGCTAAATTAAGATGGGGTTTCTCTGCCATAATCTTTTACCTCCATTTTTATCTTTTTAACATCTTTAGGTTTGATAGCGTATATGCTTCCTATTTATAAATTTACTGCCTGCTGCTATTATGATAAAGAGGGATGGGCTCGTTGAGATTCGAACTCAAGACCTCCGCCGTGTCAAGGCGACGTCATAACCATCTAGACCACGAGCCCTTTAGTAGGTGGGAATAGCAATACTCATTTTTTAGATTTACCCTTCCATTGGATCTACCTGACGATTTAGAAGATATGTTATCTACATAGTTACCTGCAAAAAACACTCATAAATGCCAACATTATTACCCTTCCTACCCAGGAGGGGTTTGCACGTTGGCGGATGAGAAAGGGATGCATCAAAATATGCAAAAAAAATTAGAAGATGAAGAAGGGATAGATGAAATAACATTTAACCTATGGAAATCTCAACTAGAAAAAACATTGCCTTCCTTTTGGAAAACAGTCTATCAAACCTAAATAGAGTTTAAATAGTGATTCATAGTTTCCCATAAAACAATGGAATACAAGTCTCCAAAGATAACAGTTGATGGAATAATCCTAGATGAAAATAAAGAGAGGATTCTACTAGTTCAGAGAGGAAGAGAACCGTTCAAAGGAAAATGGGCTCTACCGGGAGGTTTTGTAGAATACGGTGAAAAAACAGAGGATGCAGTAGTTAGAGAGGTATCAGAAGAAACAGGGTTGAAAACAAAGGCTTTAGAATTATTTGGAGTATACTCTGATCCAAATCGAGATCCAAGAGGTCACACTATAACCATAGTATATCTTTTGGATATTATAAATGGAGAGATTACAAGTGGTGATGATGCAATGAAAGCAGAGTTTTTTGATTTAAATAATCTACCTGAATTATCCTTTGATCATAGAAAGATTATAGGAGATTTCCTTAGGAGGAAGAGAAATGTTCTGTCCAAAATGTAAATCATTAATGTATCCAGAGGGAGATTACTTTATATGCAGAAAATGTGGATATAAAATGGAGAAGAAAGGAAAGAATATAGTTGTAACTAAACAGAAGAAAAAAGAGATTACAATTATAGAAGATGCAGATAAACTAAACGTTTTACCTAAAACAAAGGTTGTATGTCCAAAATGTGGCAATAATGAAGCTTACTGGGTTTTAAGACAGATGAGAGGAAGTGATGAACCAGAGAGTAGATTTTACACGTGTACAAAATGTGGTTATAAATGGAGAGAAGGATAGAAATTCGAACTTTAAAAAACCTTCACCGTCATCATTATAAATAATGAATCTATTCTATTATGCCACTATCACCTCTAATTGGGGAGGCTGGAAAGATGTCATTTAATGCCAAGATAAAAGCCGAGATACTTAAAACATTAATTGAGGTTACATCACCATTGGTAAGTGAAGTTAAACTTAACATAGGGAAAGATGGTATATCTCTAAGGGCAGTAGACCCAGCACATGTTGCAATGGTCGACCTGCAGCTCAACAAAGAAGCTTTTGAAGAGTATCAAGCAGATGAAATGGAACTTGGGATAGATATCGATAGACTAAATGCTATTATGCGTCTATCTTCAACTGGTGATATTGTCTCTCTAGAATACGATGAAAAAAACAATAGATTAATTGTAAAAGTAGGGAATCTGACGAGGAAAATGGCTCTAATCGATACAGCAGGTATGCCTGATCCAAAGATGCCTACGTTGGATTTACCTGGAAAGGTTATCTTAAAGGCATCTGAGATAACAAAAGGTGTTAAAGCATCTGAATCAATATCTGATCATCTCGCATTGATTGTAACAGATGATGCTTTTGAAGTTTTTGCAGAAGGTGATACTGATATAGTTAATCTAAAATTACCTAAGGATTCTCTTGTAGAACTTGAATCAGATGGAAAATACAAAAGCTTATTCTCCATAGATTATCTAAACAATATGATAAAACCATTGAAGGGAGATATACCAATTACAATAAAAGTTGGTAATGATAACCCTACGCGTGTAGAATTTGATATAGCTGAATCAAAAGGCCATGTCATATATCTACTAGCACCTAGAATCGAATCAGAGTAAAAAATGATTGAAGTGAAAAATAGTTCTTTTAAACGGATTAGACAGAGATACATCGGATTTACTATAGAGTCTAACAAGTATATTAGTAGGAGGGATATGATTAAAACCCTCAACAATTTTTGTTATAAAACTCTAGATGTAAACTGTAAAGATTTAGGTATCCATCTAATTAGATTCAATAGTCATGCA
Source organism: Thermoplasmata archaeon (assembly GCA_003649845.1). Classification (GTDB taxonomy): domain Archaea; phylum Thermoplasmatota; class E2; order DHVEG-1; family DHVEG-1; genus B44-G15. The sequence continues at coordinate 4,268 of QMTB01000158.1, forward strand.
GGTATAGTAAGATGT
>QMTB01000159.1 GCA_003649845.1 Thermoplasmata archaeon
CAGCTTCTCCAAATTCTCCAACAACTTAAAAACAGGCTCAGTCAAAGTAACATAAACACCCCTCTCACCACACTTAACACCCTCAAAAATCCACTGAAAAGAAAGAATAGTCTTACCACTACCACTAGAACCAGTAAGCAAAACAACAGCACCCTTAGGAAAACCACCACCCAAAACAACATCCAACTCCCTAACACCAGTTGAAGAAGAAACATTATGTGGATGTTTCCTAGTTTTATCACTATCAATATTTTTATTATCAGAAGTAGTAGGTTTTCTAACTAATAATTGATCTAGTTCATCGACAATATTATTATAAATAGAACTAGACTTTCTTTCCTCCTCTGAATCCATCCCATCTCACCTATCTTTTAATCCACTAGATTTGAAGATTGTTAGAAGTTGAATGTATTTTATGATATTTAATATCTACGAATAATTTGTAATAGAATATGACCTCCAAAGATCTATCTTCTAAGCTAGATATTGGGGGGAGAGAACTACAATTTAAAACGGTGTTACTATAGCTGAGGTTTCATTCAGATAGCACATAAGTAAAAGCAGATTTTATATAATATCATAAAATTTGTTAAATTCACATTTTTGTTATTTTTATTGTTTGAGAAAGATTTCTTTCGTTCTTCTAACGTAGAAGGTTTATATAGTGTTACTTGAGAACGTTAAACACGATAAATATAGACATGATATGTAAACTCACGTCTATGAGTGTAATGAAAGGAAAGGTGGTGGAAAGAAATGAAGGAAAGATATATGGATAAATTAATTGGACAACATTGTAAGATTGTAACAAAAGAACCTGGTGAAGAGAGAGCTAGTGTAGTTACAGGCATCCTGAGAGATATAGACTATGAAGACGGTTTTATAATGATAGACTCTGAGCAAGGTTTAGGTTGTCTTAGTATATCTACAGTTATAGCAATAAAACCTACTACAAAGAAGAAAAATGATGAAACATACCAATATTAAACAAACACTCTACATATGATAGTCTCTTTAAAAAAATCTAGATACCCCTATGGAAATATAAGTAATACATCAGTTTAAATCATTCTAATTTTTATAAATATAAAATAATTTAGAGAATCTACTGATTACTTGATAATAATATATCTAAAGTCATTCTTACAAATTTTTAATTGTATCAAGCATTTTATGTTGAGATAACGAATAGATAGAATAATTCAATAGGATAAAACATCGTTTGCAATTACAGGTAAATATTATTAATAGGATATCCCATAGTGGAGTGGGTATGGGAAAGGTGTATAGATCATGAAAAGAATAGGTATATTAACTGGTGGTGGAGACTGCCCTGGTTTAAATGCTGTTATCAGAGCAGTTGTAAAAGCATCTCGTAGATACGACTGGGAGATTATAGGAATTAAAAATGGTTGGAAGGGATTGATTAATGGAGAAATAGAAATACTCACAGACTATGCAGTCTCAGGTATACTACCTAAAGGAGGAACAATTATAGGTACCTCAAGAACCAATCCTTTCAAAAAACCTGAGGATGTACAGAAAGTAGAAGAGAATATCAAAAGATTTGGTTTAAGCGCTGTAGTAGCAATTGGTGGAGATGATACTCTAAGTGTAGCGTTAAAATTCCATGAAAGAGGTATACCCGTCGTAGGTGTACCTAAAACTATTGACAATGATCTATCTGGAACAGACTATACCTTTGGTTTCGACACAGCAGTATCAATAGTAACAGAAGCCATCGATAGACTACATACCACTGCAGAATCACATCATAGAGTAATAGTAGTAGAGGTTATGGGTAGACACGCTGGATGGATTGCAACATTCGCTGGTATAGCAGGTGGAGCAGATGAGATACTTATACCAGAAGTACCTTTCAATATAGATCAAGTCTGCAGAAACTTAAAAGCAAGATATGATCATGGTAAAAAATTTAGTATAGTTGTAGTAGCAGAAGGAGCAAAACCAGAAGAAGGAGGTTTAATTATTCAATCTGATGAAACAGATGAATTCGGCCATGTTAGACTAGGAGGCATAAGTCATTATCTAGCGAAAGAAATAGAAAAGAGATTAAATGTAGAAACTAGAGTAACCATACTAGGTCATGTACAAAGAGGAGGAACACCAACAGCGAGAGATAGACTACTAGCAACAAGATTCGGAGTAGCAGCTGTAGAACTAATAAAAAACAACGACTTCGGTAAAATGGTTGCATTACAAGGCGATAACATAATCTCAGTACCACTTGCAGAGGCAGTATCTAAATTAAAAACAGTAAACATGGAATTATACGAGATAGCAAAAATATTCTTCGCAGAATCATATCTAGATAAGGATGATAAAACCCCAGAGGAAACCACTACTGTAAATCTACAATCGTATCAAAACCCACCGATGGAACAGTAAAAACAACACTCTATGTTCCAGTTATAACTTTATTAAATATACAGTTATAGATATTAATCTAATTAAAACATCGAGAAACATTTGCAAGTATAACAACTAGGACTCATTATTAACCAATAGGGCAGAATAGGAAATAAGAAACACCACATTTCTAAGCATCTATTTTGTGGATAAATTACTCTCCTCCATTGTTTTAAATAAAAGGTGTATTTAGAGGTTACAATAAAAATAATCAGGATAAATATAAAGTAATATCCCTAAGGGGAAGAGAGATAATCCAACTATTATTTGTTCTATCATAAAAATATCCGTTTAGACAAAAAAATGGGAGATTTATTGGAAGTAGGTAGGGATAATCGGATAGGTATATTAATTACCAATCCTCTTCAAAAAAACTGAGATCCATTCTCTCCCAGTCATCGTAATCATTAAATCCATGTGTCCCATCTGAGTAATCTACTGTATAGTACATGTAACCATAATTCATACAACTTTTATAGGGTCTACTTAACCAAAAACCAATTTGCCATGGGTAATAACTATATCTATTATGTCCTGGAATGGGATGGAAATTGAAGGTATGACCTAATTCATGCATATAGGCACTAGCATATATTACATCTCTATCATTCAGAAAGATATCATTTTTGAATTTATCTTCCATACCTTTAGCTGAAATTTGAAATCGATTTGGTCCAAAAATATTTCCATTTACTAGAGAACTTTGATATATCACTACACCATAATGGAAGATACCTCTACGTATATCCCCATCTTTTTCATTTAGGAAATAAGTTTCATATATCTCATCTAATTCATCAAATCTATTCCAGAAACATTCTGTTAGATCATCAAAAGGTATCAGATCAGACCGAGATTCTTTACCCATCCTTCCATCGTCAAGATGAAGCACTATATTTTGCCGATCAAAAGCAGTAAACAATATCTCCTTACCACCTTCTGGGAACATACCTGGTTCACCATTAGGTCCAATCATTTGATCCATCTCAACAAAGAGATCAACTCTATAGGGATCTGAACTCCAGTTTCTCATATAATATTCCTCCCAATTTGTAATGCTATCTCCATCTGGATCTAAAGATGAATGATTATCCCAAGTGAATGGATCATAACCCCATTTCCATTCCCATTCAATTGGTATACCATCTCCATCATAATCCAAACCTGTATCGTCTTTATAGGGGTCAGTACCGTATACATTTGTTTCAACCCATGAGGGTATACCATCTCCATCGGGATCATCCTGTGTTATCTTAAACCATAATTCAACGTCGAGTTCTTGTACATATATACTTCCATCATCGCAACCATTTAATCTACCATATCCGCTAGGATCTCCGCGGTAGTCATCACCTTCCCATTCCCCTGTTTTCATATTATAGATGAGGTTGATTTCTTTATCAGCATCAGAATCTCCTATACGTTGATTTAAATCACACAATCTATCTTCCTTAATATTTTCATCTGCTGCATCCCATAATTGTAGTCTAATTGGAACCTCAGTGACATCTGATGGTATCTCTTTACTTACCTTCCAATCGATATTATAAAGATATTTAGTATTCCAATAGATATCGCTTACAAATAATTCACCATTAATCCAAACTTTAATATAGAAATCAGGATCTGTTTTTTTATCAATAATCTTTTTAAAATGAACCTGTAAATCCTCTTTTTCCAATGACCTTATAGTTTCAATGGTTAGCGCTATAGAATTCATATCCATCTGTTTAGATGAAACCTCTGCAATTGATGGAAGGAATAGGAATATGCTTACAGATAATGCAAGAAAAACAGATTTACTAAACATTTTATGTCACCTAATTTTAGTCAACTAAGAATATTCC
>QMTB01000160.1 GCA_003649845.1 Thermoplasmata archaeon
ATCTATAACTCTATTTATCAAGAAGATTTTTTAGATGAATTAATAATCTCTCTGAGAGGTATATACCATAATAACAATATTATATAGCCAAATAATAGTAACCCTGGCCACCAAGGTGGATAAGAAAAGAGAGCTAGATTTATACCCATAACGATCAGTACTGCTACACCTACTCCCATTAATGCTTCTCCTGCTACAAGCCCTGCAGTAAATAGTAAACCTGTTCGCACAGCTTTTTCCTCCGGTGTAATAGCTGTTTGTTTTATAGCAAGCTCCCAGTCATCTATCTCTTTTTCAAGTGGATCTACACCACCTTTAAGACGCTTATCAGTTATATACCTTATAACTCCTCCAATAAATATTGGAATAGATAGAGTAAAGGGTAGATAGATTCCAATAGCTACTGGTAGAACTGGTAGATCTATAAGTATCAGTATGACAGCTAAAACCATTCCTGTTATAACATAGGGCCATAGCATTTCTCCTCCAAGTACACCTTGTACTATTCCTTTCATTAGAAAGGCCTGTGGAGCTGGTAGCTGTCTACTGCCTATGGTAAATGCCTTGTGGAGTAATGCTATAATTACTCCTATAACAGAGGATATAGCTATTACACCTAATGTCATAGCTATCTGCAGTTTTTTAGGTGTTGCACCTAGCATTTGGCCACATGCCATGGATTGTAATAGATCTCCAGATATTGATCCTCCTATACATATAACAGCTGATATGAATATAACTATACCCATTGCTTCTTTACCAGTTGCTCCTAGAGTTAGCATTAGTATACTTACAATTAACAATACAGTTACAGTTACACCAGATATAGGACAGTTTGATGAACCTACGAGGCCAGTTAGATAACCTGCTAGTGCACTTGCTAGAAAAGCAAAACCAATGGTTACAAAAGCCATTCCAATGGATAGAGGTATTTGACTGGATAACCATATATAGAGTAATGTTATAGGTATAACCATTAGTATGATTAAACTAAAAACAAGTTTATAGTTTAAATCTTGAGAGGTACGTTTCTTAACTATTTGCTCTCCTTTTAAGCCAATTATGGCTTCTCTTATACTAGAGGTTAGATTATTTCTAATACTCCATATAGCCCATAATCCACCTACTAGCATTGATCCTACTCCAATATATCTAATTTGATTCCCCCATATCTTGAAGAATCCCCAGATATGAGATCCAATATCAAAATTTCCATAACCTAATGCTATAGCATCTGATATATCACTAGGGGTAGTAGGAGTTGGTAAACCTGTTGCAAGTGCTACTAATGGTGCTATTATAATCCATCCAAGGAGTCCACCTACCAATACATAGGATGATATCTTAGGTCCTATAATCCAACCTACGCCTAATAAAGCTGGAGAAGTAGTTATGCCGCCATAAAACCACCCTTCTCTGCTATTGCCATTCATATTGAATTTACCTATACTTATAATAGATTCTATAGTCCCTCTAAAAAGATTTAATGAAAGCTCTAGGAATTTAGATGTAGCAGCTATTAATGCTCCTAGAAATAGCCATTTTCCCTGTGTTTCACCTTTTTTATTTCCAGCTCTCTCTCCTCCAACTGTAGTGGTTAATACAGCTGCAACTGCTATACCTTCTGGGAAAGGTAGATCTGTGTTTATAACAAGAGCTCTTCTAAGTGGGACCATCCATAATACGCCTAATAAACCACCTATGAGAGAGATTATACTAGTTTGAAGTATATCTATCTCGCTCCATGTGCCAAGTAATACAAGAGCTGGTATAGTGAATATTACTCCTGCGGCTATACATTCACCAGCTGAAGCACCCATAGTTGCAAGGTTTACTTCAAGTATTGTGCCACGCCATGGTTTTAGAAAAGCTAAAGCCATTACAGCTCCTGGTATAATTGCAGAAACTGTCATACCAGCGTATAAACCTAGATATGCATTAGCTGCACCTAGTATAATAGCAAGGAGCATTCCTATCAAAACTGCTCTAAATGTAAGCTCAGGAATAGTTTTACTCGATGGTATAAATGATTTAAAATCTTCTCTTGAAACCATGTCTATATTGATAGTTATCATTAATGCAATATTAAAATTTATTTATTTTATAAAAATAAAATATTTTTTGCTTGTGGAAACAGTTAAATACCCAGTTACTATTGCCCCATATACAACCTTATCTGGGGTGAGGCATTATAATATTTGAAGATGAACATCGATTTGGAAAATTAGAGCTTGTAGATAAAGAGATATATTTTATAGCCTTTAATAGAAGAGATACCTAGATATGAAAGAGAGCGGTTAATAATTTAAAGAAACCTAGATAATCTAAACCTGCTAGAAGTAGAAATAGCACTAATAAAGCTATAAGAACTTTTATAGCAAATTTGATGATCTTCCAAGCAACAATTATTATAAGAATCACTAGTAGGAAAACAGCCCAGAAGGGTAAGCTAAATCCTAATACATACATATTTAAAAAGAAAAGACTATATCAATTATAATCTTTTTGTTTTTTAATGTTGAAGTTATTTCTCTTAATTTTGATAATCAACTGTAGGAGATATCTTCATTAATTATTATATAGCAAGATTTTTAAATTGTCTATAATATTTTCTTTAAAGATTTGTATTGTGGGAGTATGAAGAAGTTATTAGTGGCGGGAATTATATTGACTCTAGTTATATCTAGTTTAGTTTTCATCATCTATGAGATGACTAGTAATAGGGAAGAGAAACCTCAAAAAGAGGCTATAACTGAAGAAACGGTGGATGATCGAATTAGTCCCCTAACTAACCAGGGGTTAACTGTGGATATCCTACGTATACGACATAGAGGATTACTAGATAGAATGTTCAAATTAAATGGAGATTGGAAGAAGAAACCAGTTTTCTATTGGGTTACAATAGTTGACGGGAAAGAATGTAATAGTAGCACAATTGAAGCAGCTGGAGGAGTAAAAGGTGAAGGAGTTTTCAATGAATGGGATACATTTCTAAAGGAATGTAGGGTCAACTATTTCGTTGAAGAGGAACAAGTTTCATCAGATGTGGTTATAAAGATAGTGGAGAGAGTAAAGAGAGGTTTATTTGGAGAGAAAGATATCGAGAGGGAAACTATTCATCTAACCTATGATTACCGTACTGGTAGATGGACTGGTGATGATTATCTTAAAGATAGCGATGGATATGGACATTATGTTGGTAAAACCTTTGAGGTATGGTTTAATGTTTATCAATCAGATTATGACCATGATGGTATACCATATTGGATAGAGGTTAATGTTTTACATACCGATCCAATGGTTGATGATTCTAAACTTGATCCAGATGGAGATGGTATACCAACTAGCTGGGAATGGAAATGGGGTTATGATCCATATACTTGGGATGACCATGAAAATTTAGATCCCGATATAGATGGTATAGAAAATATTGAAGAATATAAGATGAGTAAATGGTTTGCTAATCCATATCAACCAGATATCTACCTTGAGGCTGACGGAATGAAGAGAGGCAGTTTTCTAGATTGGGATCACATCTTCTATGAGGAGTCACAACAGATGCTAATTGAGAGATTCTGCCAGCATGGAATAAACCTGTATATAGATTATGGATGGCCAGATGCACCTAAGAATGCCGGTGGAGAGATGTTACCTTTCATCCAAACCTTAGATCTAGTAGTAGGAGGTCATATGAAGAGATTCTATGAGCATCATTTCCCCGACGAGAGAAAAGGAATTTTTAGATATATGAATATAGCTAATAACGCTGGCTTCTGCACCGCTTCTAGATACAACTATTATGATCACATAGTTATCGACACTAGCCTTTATAAAACATTTTTTAAGAGATTTGCCTTCACTCCAAGACAATGGCGAGTAGCTCTAGCAAAAGGAGTTCTACATGAACTAGGTCATTCAATGGGTTTAATGCCATATACTTTCAAAGGAATTGACATTATGGCTCCAATAGGATCTAGATACCCTTCTATGCCAGAAGAAGAATATAGAAAGTATCTCACTCAATATCACAGTATAATGAATTATAAATATATATTCATGGATAGAGATTTATTTGATTACTCTGATGGTAGCAATGGCCCACCTTATGATGAAAACGACTGGGAACATCTATATCTGCCGGCATTCGAAATGGAGGCGTTAGCATATGAGGAACCAGTGGATAAAACCTTTGAAGATGTCGAGGTTGTAGATGAGAAAGTGAATATCACTTTACCAGGTTGGTCTTTCAGTGAAAATATAACAAGATTGTATTCA
>QMTB01000161.1 GCA_003649845.1 Thermoplasmata archaeon
CCTATCAAATGAAGATAAAAGCGATGGAAAATGGGATATCGGTGAGAGACTCTATATACCATTTAGCTACGATATAGATTACCTTGAGAGATATAATCAAACGGAGGTTAAAATAATCGATTCTTCGACAAATGCATTAGCATTTATTGGAAATCTTAATTTTAAACCAATGAGCGATTTAGAAATAAATGTTTATTATGAACCACAGGAAGCTCATATTGGAGATTATATAACTATAGTAGTTACCCTTAGCTGCCCCAGAGGAGATGTTGGTAGTAAAGATATAGAAATAAGATGTTCACTTCCTGACGGTCTGAGACATAATTGGAATACCACTACCAGAGGAACCTATTCTAATACAACAGGAATATGGCATGTAGATAAAATAAATGTGGGTGAGATAGCTACCCTTACAATCAATACAACATTAGTTCCAGTAGAGAATAGACCTTTTACACAACTAGCAATGGTTTTAGATGGCTCAGGTAGTATAAGTGATGATGATTGGAAGTTGATGCGTACTGGTCTAGCAAATGCTATAAGAAACGAAAGTGTATTCCCACATGATGGATCTGTAGAACTTACTGTAGTTCAATTTGGAGGGAACTATGACCCATGGTGGGGCATCTATCCATATGCAATACAAGAAGAGGGGCCAACTGTTGTTACCAATCTAAATTATAATACCATAGCGGATAATATAAGTCATCTAAGTCAAATTAAAGGAGCTACACCAATAGGTTGTGGTATTCGTCGGGGAACAGATGAAATAAAAAACAGCCCACGATTTAATGACGAAAATAGGTCTGTATTATGCCTAGTGACAGATGGTTTAGCTAACTGTATATGGAATCCATCACTTGGAGATTATAAAGCTAACTATATGGGAGGGAACGGGTGGATAAAGGGAGTTTCAGATGCCCACACTGGTTCTACTTCTGCTCATGCACATGGCAGATATGATTCTTCATATCCTCAAGATGGACCTTTCAGAACCAAAGATATTGATACGAGCAATGCAACTGCCGTTCATATTGAATTCTGGTATAAATTGGATAACACTGAGTCAGGTGATGACCTAGTGCTCTATTTATTTGATGGTGTGAATTATCATATTGCGCCTAATGGTGATTTAGGTGGTGATCCAGAAAATGTTTGGCTGCATTACGATTATACTTTATCAGATTCAAGATATTTTGTTTCGAATTTCCACATTATGTTTTACTCTGATCTAGAATATGGAGAGGGAATTTGGATTGATGATGTCATAGTAGAAACACAAGATGGTATACTACTATCTGATAGTTTTGAGAACGCCTACTGGAATGCCCATTGGACCGATCCAGGTAGAATCAGCGCTGAAGATGCCAGAGAATATATGGTATCAACATTGAATATGAGTAGCGATCAAGATGAGTTTGATGCCCTAGCTGTTGGATCTGAGCCAGATATATATTGGTTGAGAGATAGCATGGTTTGGCCTCAACCAGGTTATATAGCTCCACCATACGATCAAGGTAGTGGCTGGGTTAAACATATCAATGGATATAGTGATTTTGAAGAAGCAGTTAAAGAGATGTTTAAAATTATCTTCCAAGCTAGAACTACTACTATAAGTATAAATGCCCTTGAACCTGTTGATCCAAATAGCGGTAATAATGAAGTTAGAATAGAGATAATACCAAAAGAATAAAAAACTATTTCAGTCTTAAAGTTTTTAGATGCGTGAGGAAGGATTTATCCTACTATTGATAGTATTGTCCTTATTCACAGATTTAACAGAAGCCTCTATTAAGGTAAATGATGGGGAAAGTATACAAAATGCTATCGATACGGCTCTACCTGGCGACACCATTTTTGTTTCTACAGGGAAATATATTGAGAATCTTATAATTAATAAATCTATTCATCTTATCGGTGATGGTAAAAGTTTTACATTTCTATATGGGAGTATTACTATCATAGCAAATGATGTAGAGATTAAAGGTTTTACCATCCAAAATAGTAGTATTGGCATTAAAATAATTAATTGTAATAATATTACAATCCATGAAAACACCTTTAGATATCTAAATCAAGGATTAATTGTTGAGAATAATAGCAGTATTATCAGGATCTTCCATAATAATTTTATAGATAACCTCGTTAATGCTTTGGATAAATCTAATAATAAAACATTTTGGGATTATAATGGGGAGGGAAACTATTGGAGTGACTATAATGGTACTGATGCAGATGGAGATGGCATAGGGGATATACCATATATGATATCAACCTCTATGGATCATTATCCATTGATGAGGCCGGTAACTATAGTTCCAATAGCTGACTTTACTTTTAACCCGATTCTACCTACTACCTCAGATATCATTCAATTTTTAGATAATTCTAGCGATCCTGATGGTTTTATCATAGGCTATAGCTGGAGTTTCGGTGATGGCAATACTAGTAATGAAAGAAATCCAATGCATAAATATGCTGATGATGGATTATATAATGTTACACTAAAGGTTATAGATGATTATAATGTTTCAACTATTATAGTTAAACAAATTTTAGTTTTAAACCTCCCACCACATGCTAGTTTTACATATACTCCAATTAATCCTACTGATATAGATACTGTTATCTTTAATGATACTTCTTTTGATACAGATGGAGTAATCGTAAGTAGAAATTGGTTTGTCAATGATACACCTATTAGTAATGAAAGTCTCTTTACCTATGCCTTTCCAGATGATGGGGTTTATACTGTTACTATGATAGTTTATGATGATGATGGAGCTAATAGCAGTTACTCTAAAAGTATAACAGTGAGAAATGTTCCGCCTATACCTAGTTTTACATATAGTTCATCAAATGTTACTGTATATGAAGGTGCAAATGTTAGATTTCATGATACCTCAACTGATCCAGATGGTAATATCACTAGTTGGTATTGGAGTTTCAGCGACGATGGTAGTACTTCTAATGAGAGAAATCCTTCGCATATATTCAAAGAAAAAGGAGTTTACAAGGTTACACTTACTGTCATGGATGATGATGGTATAAAAGAAACTTTTAGTAAAAAGGTAACTGTTTTTGGAGCTGTTGAAGATACAAAATTCTTCACAGGTTTAAGCATATTTGATATAATATTCATAGTTTTCATCATCATAATGGTTTTTATGGTAATTATACTTACTAGAAAATATGGGAGATAATGATTGATCATAAAGGATATATGATAAAGAATAGATTTTTCTATTCGTTTTAAAGAAATGTTTATATATGATGTATATACATATATATGCGAAGTAATATGGTACAAGCTGTTATAAATATAAAGGAACATGCCAATAGAGTACTCAATATAGTAAAAGCAAAATATGGTTTTAAGGACAAATCTCAAGCAATAGAACATGTTATAGAAAAATATGAAGAAGCTTTTTTAGAACCGCAACTAAGACCAGAATACATTGAAAAATTAGAAAAAATTCGCAAAGGAAAATACACTAGATATAACTCTGTTGAGGAACTAAAGAAAGCGACAAGGTAACAGGTGTATACTAGTGTACAATTTCGAAGTAAGTGAAAATCTAGAGAAAAAACTAAGAAAATTATCTAAAAGAGACAATCACCTGTATAACCAAATTTTGAAGAAAATTAATGAAATTATACATTCTGAGAATGTCGAGCATTATAAAAATCTTAGATACGACATGAAAGATTCAAAACGTGTTCATATCGGTCACTTTGTTCTTATCTTCAGATACAAAAAAGATGAGAATCTTATATTATTTGATGATTTTGAACATCATGATAATATTTACAGATAACAGTTGCTCAACCATTTTTTTTATCTTCAACAGATAAGAATAGTTGATTTCCTTCAATATCACATTTAAACCTTGGTTTCCATCCTATCTTTATATAAGAATTATGGATATATCGATACACTTCCATAAGTCTATAGAGTATCTAATCTTTAGAAATCTAGATTTTTTTGAGTAGTATAAAATTTTTCTATCCCAAACCTCTAATATTGAAATCTAATAGTTTGTATAATATTTCTCTTATAAAAGGAGTGAACCGTTTATTGATAAATAGAGGCATTGTCCTTGACATAGTTACTCTATAGTTCGCCCAATCGCTTGATATTCCATCTTCCTTATATCTTACTTTGATATCATATGTATTTTTATTATTCCATGTATGAGTTACTGTAATCTTATCATATGGGCCATAAGGTCCAA
>QMTB01000162.1 GCA_003649845.1 Thermoplasmata archaeon
ATATACATATCTACTTGATAAAGTTAATGAAAACTATCAGAAGTTCTACGGTTTAAAAGAGGTGAAATTACTCCCCACAGTTATTATCAATAGTTATCTACAGCAGGGGGTGAAACCAGGCGAGAGTCTATTATATAGGGAAGTAGCTGATGATTTATTATCTGAGTTGGCAGATCATAATTTCAAATGGATAACCATTCACTCTATTTGGGTGAGTAATGGTAGAATAGGAAGCCCATACAACGGAAATCGTCTAGCTACACACGAAATTGAGGTTTATCCAGATGATATTGACAGGCTCAAATATTTCATTAATAAAACAAATGAACTAGATATGAAACTCATGGTTTGGCTATCAACATGTTACTCTAAAGAATCTTCAATATATAAAACATGTAAATGGCAAGTCCAGAATATCGATGGTAGCTATCCTACAGCCCACTCAGGAGATGTATATTTGATGAGTTATAGAAGCGGCTATCTATCCTATGCATTGAAGAAACTTAAAGATATAAAAGAAGATTTTGAATTCTCTGGCTTATGGCATGATTCTTTCACAGCAGGTTTTAATATAGATTATTCTGATAAATGTATCAGATCTCCTATTGACTCGCAAATACAGTTTTTATCTGCAACACAAAAAATGGGGTATTCGCCTTATACTGAATCTCTTGGTCCATTTGGCGTTACAGCTGTTGGATCTGTTGCTGTAACACCTATAGGATCACCTCGGGGAGATAGAGATATAAACGCTGCTTTTGAAGGAAGAGAATATCTAGCATATAAAACATCTTTTACACTTTGGCATCCTAAAGATTACAATCCTCTGCAGATTGACTACTATAAGTTTTTGGCTAATAAGGCGGTGCCAATGATAGCCTATGCTTTATTGAATAATACAGAAAGAGAGATGGTTTCTCAGGCGAACAAAGATTATATTACGGTATTGCCATATATGGATAAACGTCATGTACTCTCAGATGAGAGAGGGGTTTTATGGTACGATGAGGAAACCGAAACTCAGGTACTTTTCGCATATAAAGAATTTTCTTATAATATCGAGGGAAATATAAGTAATGTTTTTGATATAACAAATAATACAGCTATGCAAATAAAAAGCGGAGATTTAAATGTAGAACCAAGGCACACCTATATATTACGGTGAGGATAGTAAAAACTATTTTTTATGAAATCCAGAGAAATTCCAAAGAAATCCACTTAAATTCTTTTCTAGATAATCGACAGAGCCTACAAAGAGTTTAGGCAACAGTTTTTAAGAAATATGCTTTTGCAATCTAGTAGTACAATCCCAGGGGTATCTTGAGGGATATTGATGACACTAATCTCTAAGTTGTCTATACCTCCCTATTAGCTAAGCTATATGAATATCCTCTACTCATTCATTTTCCTTTAAATACCTATTCGATATTCTCTTATTTAATAGGTGATATCCAACTTTAATGGTCTATTTTAAACTCTCTTTTCCATTTTTTGAGAAAGTCTGACTATAATTTCATTATGGAAGATTAAATTGTAACTATGAATACTATTATAATCTTAGATTTTTGAATAAAATAGACTATAAGGTTTAATAAAATTTGAATAGAGGAAGGATATATTTTAAGGATACTATAGTATAATAAAATTTAAATATTATAATTTATGCTATAAAATTGTAAGAACATGGAAAAAATGTCTTGGGAACTCCTCTTGGGTTTAGCATTGATTATTGTATTATCTAGTTCAACGGGTTTATATGCTGTAGGATATTTGGATTCAGATGGTGACGGCGTAGTTGACAACCAAGATGCTTTTCCATATGATCTGCTGGAATCAAAAGATAGCGATGGAGATGGAGTAGGAGATAACACAGATGCTTTTCCATACGATTCCAAGGAGCAATATGATAGTGATGGAGATGGGATAGGAGACAATGAAGATGCTTTTCCAAATAATCCAATGGAGAATAAAGATTCTGATGGCGATGGAGTAGGAGATTATGCAGATGATTTTCCATATGATCCAGCAGCAAGTAAAGATATTGACCGTGATGGTTATCCAGATGAATGGAATGAATTATGGGATCCAACTGAAGATACGACAAATTTAACGTTAGACGTATTTCCCAATGATCCATCGGAATGGAAGGATTCTGATGGGGATGGTGTTGGTGATAATAGCGATAAATTTCCTACTGATCCTGCTGCTAGTATAGATTCAGATGATGATGGTCATCCTGATTTTTGGAATAAAGGAATGAATCAAACTGATAGCACTACGAATCTAACACTCGATGTTTTTCCTAAAGATCCATCTGAATGGTCTGATTCAGATAGGGACGGTGTTGGTGATAATAGCGATGTTTTCCCACATAATCCAGATAGATGGAGAGATCCCTCAGTTTTGCCAACGGAAATTATTTTAGATAGAACTATTCAATTATCAGATATATCAAATGGAAGAGATATTACTTATGATGGCACATATTATTATATAATCGATTATAATGTTTCTAATGGTATTGGGAGGGTATTCCGATTTTATAGTGATTTTTCATTTACTGGAGTAGTTTGGAACTTTACTCAGTATATTGAATATCCCACAGGAATCACCTATTATGATAACCATATTTATATCATTGGCAGGAAACATGAAGAAGCTGGATCGCATATTTTTAAATTTTCTATGGATGGGAAGCTTGAGTTGTCATCAAATATCAGCCCATATATTAGTTATGCAAGAGCAATAACCCGTTCTAATGACCATTTATATATTTGCGATTCAAAATCCGGTAAAAAATCGATACATGTCTTTGACGCTTCTACGCTTACTCACATAGATACTATAGATATTAGTCATTATCCTTCTGATATCATCGTCTGTGAAGAAGGTAATTGGTATCTTATCAATGATCATTCCATAGATGTAACTAGTCTATATTTGCATAAACTCGGAAATAATAAAATGATTTGGAGTAAATCCTTCGTCCCACAAAAAATTGAATTTGTAAATGATAATATCATTGGTCTTTCTGGAAACACTATTTACATATACAAACTATTTTAATCAGGTATTATCGAAAGATATTAGAAGGTTTGCTGTTATTATATGAGGTATTAAATGGTATCTTTTGAAATTGTAGATGGAGATGATATCGATTATGAAATGTTCGCCAGTTTACAAAGAGAAGCATATAAAGAACTGTTGAGTAATCTAAAAGTTTCAAATAACTTCATGACACCTATGTTTTATAGATGGAAATTTCATCCACCTGCAGGAACAGCTAAAATAGCTATTGTAAAAAAAGGCGAACGGTTAATTTCAACTAATGCAATGATACCGGTGAAACTGCAGATGGGAAAATATAAAATCCAAGGTTGGCAAGCTACTGATGCAGCAACCTTAAAAACTGAGCGACGTAAAGGATATTCCTCTAGATGTCTACAACTTTTCACTCAGATACTTAAAACAAATGAGATCATCTTTGTATTTCCAAATAAATCGTCAGCACCTTATGCTGAAAAATTAGGTTTTCATAGTAAAGGAGTGATTACAACTTGGGTTAAACCTGCGATTCTACTTAATAAAAAAGTTTCTGAAAATGTGATTAGGGTTACCAAATTTGGAAAGGAACAAGATGTTTTAGCTGAAAAACTGGTAGATACTAATAAAGTAATTATATCTCGTGTTGCAGATTATTTAAATTGGCGTTATGTAGATCATCCAATATACAAATACACATTATTTGTATATAGAGATGCAAAAGAACAACAAGGTTATGGTGTTGTTAGAAAATTAGAAGCAATTGGACACACCATAGCAGTAGTTATGGAATTATGGGGTCTTCAACCCAAGATTAAGATAGAATTGCTGAGAAGTATAACAGCGTGGGCAATTGAACAAGGTATAAAGAAAATTGTCTTACAGGAAAATAGCCAATCTTTACTTAGCGGTTTAAAAGCAGGATTCATAGCTGTTCCACATTGGATACTACCTAAAAAACAGATATTAATGGCTCATGCTGCGCCAGGAGAACTTTCAGAGAAATTTATTCGCAGCAAATGGAGAATCCAAACGGGAGATTGGGATGGACTTTAAAAGATAAGAATCTTCCCTAGTGCTCTCAAGAGATATTAATTGAGAAATTTAATGGATTTAGATTTTTTCTACATAAATGTTTTAGATAGCCGCAAATAGCTTCCTTAATG
>QMTB01000163.1 GCA_003649845.1 Thermoplasmata archaeon
CATGTATTCTCAATTTCTCATCCCTCTCAATTTGTGCAATTTTTGTGCAATGAATATGCAATATGTGCAATTATTGTGCGATAACATAGTAGGCACCAGCCCCTTTTTCTCCACTCTCCCTCAATATTTTTTTATTAACTAAATCTCTCAAGTCATTAGTCGCAGTATTACGAGAACACCCATTCATCTCTCTATACTCTCTATTTGTAATCCTACCTTTCTCCCTCACATATAACACTGCTTTAATCTGTCGTTCATTTAAACCAAGACTATGAAGATACTCCTCAGTATAAACATCTTTTCTGAAGGTAACCATAAATCCACTGGATATCTCCTGGAACTCTGGAGGAGGTAAACCATGTACTCCGCATAGATCTACTATCTTAAGTGTACCACTACCATATTTCTCAATATAACCTATATCATAAAAAACTTGAGCGATAAGTTTATTCCTTATAATAGAGCTATGTTCTTTCCTATATAGGTCATCAACTGTTATACCTGGTAGTAACCGTCCAGGGTTTAGTATACAAATTCTATCATCATATATCTCAACCTGGATATTTGATGTAGAGGTATAGTCTCTATGTACTATAGCATTTATCACTGCTTCACGTAGAGCCTCTAAAGGATATTCCCATATCTCCTTTCTTTTAGGTTTACCGTTAAACTCATATCTAACACTTATATGACGGGTGATAAACTTCATCACCTCATCAACCTGATTTATTAGATCTGTTTCAACCATTAAATCATCAAGTATCACTGTTTTATCTTTCTTGAAACGTCCGCAGTGTACAGCAGATTGTAATAAAGGACTTTGAGGGTTTCTACCAAATAAAAGAATAGCAGCCCAGGTAACTTTATCCTCTTTAACCATCTCTAGTTTCCTAAGAACCTCCAATGGTTTCTCTTTTATCCTCCTGCGACCAGTAGAATTAGCACTCTCTATATACCTTTCAACTTTACTGAGTTCAATATCCTCAATGGTTTTATCCCTTGCAGGAAAAGCATCCCAGCTCATACCAATAGAATGCATATGCATCTCACTGATCTCCTGAGGAGTCATCATATGATTACTATTACCCACCCGCCGGAAACATCTACCATTTATAGAAACAGGTTTAATAGGAAACTCTTTCACTTTTAACACTACAATATTTTTACCACTAATATCAACAAGTTCAACATCAGGTATAACCCTTGGATCTGTAGATTGAGAAACTTTATTAACCCAGTTTTTTAAAGTTTCCTTACCAATAGAAACTCCTTTCATCTCACCTTTATCAGTTACACCAATTAGTATCACTCCACCAATTGTGTTTGAGAAAGCTACTACTGTTTCAACTGTTTTCTTATCAAAACCTTCTTTAAATTCAACAGTAACTGATTCACCATTCTTAATCAACTCCGCTATTTCTTCTTTATGCATCTACTAGTTCAGCCTCTTCACTCCAGTTTTTAACAACATATCGAACGATACTTATCTCTTCCTCTGGTTTAAGTTTAGAAGCAGGATTCTGAATCCTATAAAGCATAGGTTTTTTAGAAACATTAGCAACTATATAAAGCCAGTATTCCTCTCCAAGTCTCTGAGCCATAAGCCATTCATTTGGAGTTAAAGCAATAGAACCCATACCTGCTCTAGCTTTAACCTCAATATAACGTATATCATCATCTCTAGTGGAACGAATATCATATCCAAGGTTTTCACTGGAAACATCTATAGGTTCACGACCTTGTTCTCTCTCATATTTCAAAGCTATCTCCATACCAATTTTTTCAACTTCAACATTAGATTTCATAAAATCAGGAGATTTATCGATAGGTACTATACGAGCGACACTTAAAATCCGTGGTTCTTGAGGAAGTAGATGAGTTTCAGCAGTAATCTCAGCTTTTAAACGTTCTTTTTTCTCAATATATTGATCTCTTTTACGTCGTTCATTTAGAATTGTAACCTCTGGTATATCTTCTCCTTTCATCCTTCTTATTTCATAATCAGCTAGTTTTTCTTCTGATCTAGATATAAATGAATCAAGAGACTGTAAACCATATTTTTTCTTAATTGAAGCATCTCTAATTCTCTCTTTTAGTAAACTATTTTTGTAATCCTCTAAACCATATTGAACAACGAAAGCAGAAACCCTATCTCTATCATATTCAATTTTTTCTTTCACATCTGTTCTATCACCGGGTTTGAAATCCCATAGAATAGCGGGATTCACAAGAGTTAAACTACCGGAGATATCCTGATAAACTGAAAACATACGACGACCAGCGATTCTACCAGCTCCATCTAGAATCTCAGCTTCTAAAAACCATAGCAAACCATTTCTTTTACCCTCAGGATCAATAAAAACAGCTCCTTTATCTACTTCATCTCTGAATCTATAAAAAATCGTATCAATAATCGCTTCCATCAAAGGATGACCCATAGCGACAAACTCTGCGGTACGATGAAAAGCAACTTGTTTATCAAAGGAAATAAGCCTATAGCTACGATTAACAACACCATATTTAAGTTTAAATGAATGTGGACGACTACGTATCTCATATGGAACAGAGATAATATTCCAAAGTTTGTCATCAACTTTCTTCATTTTTATATTCAAAACATCAGCTGTTTTTCTGAAAAACTCAGATATATATTCTGGTACAAGTCGATTTTCACGTGCAACACGTTGTTCACCTAGAATTCTTCTTAGATCAATATGTTTTGTTGCAAGCGCTTCCATACTTACTTCTTTTATACGTCTAACTATCTCCTCATTGGGTACAAGATCGATATCTTTTAGGATATCATCCATCGTCCTCTTATTAGCGATAGCATCTAAGATGAGATCTCTAAGACTTATACCCTGTAAAACCTCTCCTATAACATCGAAAACTCGGTCACCAAGGTGATCTTTCATGACTTGAAGTTTTTCAAACAATCTATGTAATATTTTACCTTCACGTGTATCATAAGCAACTAGGTTATATACATGTACTTCATGTTGTTGACCATAACGATGGATACGTCCCATCCTCTGTTCAAGACGATTTGGATTCCAAGGTATATCATAATTAACCATTAACCAGCAAAACTGTAGATTAATACCTTCACCAGCAGCCTCTGTAGCTACCATTATCTGCGTTTCATTTTTAAACTCAGCTTCAGCAGCTATACGTTTATCAAGACTCATACCACCATGTATTGTTGTAACTGAAAAATTCCATTTCCTCAGTTTTTCTTCAAGATAATCAAGCGTATCTTTAGATTCTGTAAAAATCAATAATTTTGTATCGCTTTTTTTCAAGTTTTCAGAATCAATAACCTTCTTCAATTCATTCAACTTAGTTTCAATCTCATGTTTCTCAGCTTCTTTAGCTATATCTATCAGCTCACCTAGTTTCTCAATTTCTTCTTTCAACTCATCTAATGTTTCAGCAGAAGAAAGTCGTTCCAATAAATCTTCTTCTTTCTTCCAACGTTCACTCTCCTCTAAATCTTCTAAATATTCCTCAGTATAACCAGCATGCTCCTGTTGAATTAAAGCACCTTTTTCAAGCAATTCTTCTAATCTTTTCTTCCTTCTTTCAAGAGATTTACGAATAGCACGAACACTAGATGCAAGCCGTCTCTGTAGGATGGTCATAGCGAAAGCAACATTTCTTTTCTCCTTAGAAAGAGCTTTATTAAAATGAATTTCAACATATTTAGTAACCGCATTATACAATCTCTTTTCTTCATCACTAAGAGTAAATTTAATTGTTTTAATATCTCTAGGTGGAAAAATCGGAGAACCATCTAAATTCTTTAAATCCTCTTTTAAACGCCGTAGAAACAGAGGATTATCCTTATTCTCTATAGATTCCTTCAGCATTTCATTACTAGCAAAAAAACCAGGTTCAAGTAAATCTAAAAACAATCTAAAGTTATCAGGGTCACCTCTATGTGGAGTAGCAGTTAAAAACAGTAGATAATCAGAATTTTTTGAAATTAACTCACCAAGTTTATATCGACCGGTTTTCGAAATCTTTTCACCATACTGATACGCTGACATCTTATGTGCTTCATCAACTATCACTAAATCCCAGACTGTATCACTTAAAGAAAACATTATTTCTTCTTGTTTTGCAAAATCAATCGAAGTGATAATCTGATTATGTTCCTGCCAAACATTCTGACTCCACTTAGCATTCATCACAGA
>QMTB01000164.1 GCA_003649845.1 Thermoplasmata archaeon
CTATATTATAAATATTTTATGGCTATTAACTTCTAACTTTTGATACTATTTGGTTACTTTTATCTCAATGATACTACTGATTTATAGAGACAAAAGGCCCGATGATGAAAAAATCTCTCGTCTTTGAAATATCATTTATTTCTATTCTCAAACTTCCTGGACCAATACCAAAAGGTAGCATATGGATGGCGTAGTCTTCATCTGGTGAAAGCTTACTTATACTCCCTGAGGATGTTGCACCAAAAAAGATTAAACCTTCCAGATCTATATTCCACTTCAAATTCTCTATTTCATATCCCACAGTATTTTCAATTATAACTTTTATTCCAAATCCCCCTGAGATACTTATATTGAACGGCGGAGGCAATATTTTTACAAGCCAAGCGTCTGTTTTTCCTGCTCCAAAAGAAGAAGTCATTCCCGCTATTATATACCCATCTTCTATCTTCTTTATCGCAGTTCCATAATCAAAAGATCTTCCATCAATCCTTCTCTCCCATTCTACACTTCCATCCTCCCTTGCTTTTACAATCCCTAGCGTTCCTCTGCGAGGGAAAGAAGCATTCAAAGATGCTACAAATATAAATCCCTTCCCCACTCTGCATATACCGCTATTTCCCCCGCAGTAATCATCTCCTATGCTCCCATATGTTTTGTTCCATATTTCATTTCCATTTTCATCTACTTTAATAGCCCATATATCCTCTCCGCCTTTTCCATAGGAGAATGTTTCCCCTAAAATTATATATCCATCCGTTGTTTTCATTAATATTCCGCCGTACTCCTCTCCAGCTCCTCCATATGTTTTGTTCCATATTTCATTTCCATTTTCATCTATTTTAATAACCCATATATCATATCCTCCGTGTCCATAACTACTAGTGATACCGCCTACTAGATAACCATCGTCAGTCTCGATAATTGAATACCCTATCTCATGTTCTTTCCCTCCATATGTTTTGTTCCATATTTCATTTCCATTTTCATCTACTTTAACTATCCATACTCCTCCATTTCTGTTAAAAGAGCGAGAACCAGCAGCAAATATGTATCCGTTATCTACCTTCAAGATGCATCTTGCATCGTCATCATCTTTCCCTCCGTATGTTTTGTTCCATATTTCATTTCCATTTTCATCTATTTTAATAAGCCAACCATCTCCAAGTCCTCTTGAAAAAGAAAAGGTTTGTCCTGCTATAATATAACCATCTTCTGTAGGGATAATATCGAAAGTATACTCTGCCTCTTCTCCTCCATATGTTTTGTTCCATATTTCATTACCTTCACCATCTGTTCTTATAATCCAGATGTCTGATTTACCTGCTCCATACGAAGCAGTAACGCCTGCAATCATATAACCATCTTGCAATAGTAAAACCTCATATGCAAAATCATCTTTAACCCCGCCATAAGTTTTATTCCACTCTCCATCATAGGATGTATCATTGGGATTGATAGTTGCCTGAAAAGGGATTATCTTCTGTTTCTCCAATTCTGTTTCTACTCCACTAGCTGTTACTCCTGCTATTATAAAGCACCCTACTATTCCCAAAACTGGCATTGTTTTTAGAATATTCCCTTCCAACTATATCCCCCTGATCTTTTTGTAAATAAAAATACACATTTCTTTATATAAATTTTACGTGCAATTTGAATCTTCTCCAGATTAGATAGGAGAGAACGAAATTTTCCTACATATTATCTCTCCTATATCGTTAGAGAAATCTAAGGCATTTATTAGTAGTATAGTACTTCTTAATGTCCTCGATTTAGTGTAACTCCTCCGAGATTACTTTTTGCCATGCAGATGTAGTTCTTCCCTCGTACACTATCTATTGTATACTTTAATTGAGTCCCTTATAACAGATTTTCAAATTTCAATTTGTTTTATCCGTCTTATAATCCATTGGATAGGATAAATAATCGGATAGGATAGATAAGAACTATTTTATATTCACTCAGTAAACCAAGATTACCTATATTAGAATTGACAACATAAGATATAATTAGTTGATATGTATATCCCCTCCTCTATGCCACGATTCTATACTCCGGGTAGAATAATATTTGGTTATAATACTTTTAAAGATGCATTGGAAGATTGCGATACAATTGTTACATCGTCTAGTATCAAAGAGAAACTAGAGGTATACAAGGATAAAGCTATTGAATTCAAAAGAAGTAGTAAAACAGGGGAACCACTGGAAGATGATATCTATAACCTTAGAGATATTCTTGTTGATTCTAATCCTAAGTGTATAGCCGCTGTTGGTGGAGGTTCGGTTATAGATGCAACTAAACTGGCTATAATATTGATGCATAGTAATCTAAGTTTAGAGGATTTTTATACCAAAGGTATACCTAGAATAGAAAATAAACCATATCTCATAGGTATAGAAACCACTGCAGGTACTGGAACAGGCGTATCAGCGGCTGCTGTTGTAATTGATAAAGACGGTATAAAACACGGTCTTGTAAGCGAGACTTTGATATGTGATAAAGCAGTTTATGATCCAAGTTTAGTTATAAGCATGAGTAGAGAAGTAACTGCATATTCTGGTATGGATGCTTTAACACATGCGATTGAAGCTTATACATCTACTATAGATAACCTCCCTGCTGATACCATGGCTTTAAAAGCAATTGAACTTGCTGGTAAAAACATTTTAGATGCAGTGAATGGTGATGAAAAAAGCAGAGAGATGATGCATTATGCAAATATGATGGCAGCATTTGGTTTTGCAAACTCTAGATTAGGTATGTGTCATGCTTTATCTCATAAAATCGGTGGAAGATTCAATATACCTCATGGTAAGATAAACGCTATACTACTACCATATATAATTTATTTCAATTCAAAGGATACTGATAGATACAATGATATAGCATCGGTACTTGGATTGAAGGATGTAAAAGATATCATAAAGTGGCTTATCAAGTTGAACGAAGAAATAGGTATCCCATTGAGTCTCTCCATACTTGGAGATGAATTCTATGAGATGATCCCTCAGATTGCTATGGAAACAGAAAAAGATGCCTTGATGAAAACTAATCCTAGAAAAGCAGAGAAAGAAGATATAGAAAAACTACTTAGAGAAGCATATGAAAGAGAACTTATAACTTCTACTTAAAAAAATTTGGAGGGTTTTTTGTATTAAAAAATAGAGGTTAGGTTTGATATAACAATAGTATCCTCTGAATAAATGATGGTAGCAAGTTTAACCAGTATGGTTTTGGAAATGTTACACGCAAAGGATCAGACATCAAACTATCCCAACCATGACTATCGATAGCTTTAACAGTAATATTATAAACACCTTGTGGAGCATGATTAAAAACAGTGAAGCTAACAGTTTCACCAGAATGATATGGTCCTATCCAACCACTAACACCCACACCCCAAGTAATAACAAAATAATAGATATCGTCACCCTCAGGATCAACACTAGAAATATTAATCGTATAGGGTTTATTTATCCTAGCAGAACCAAAACCAGTTACAACAGGTTTACTAGGCGGCTTATTATCAGGCATAATCTTAACAAGCCAAACATCAAACCTATCATCCTTATTCCATGTACCGGTATCACCCACTACAACAAAACCACCATCACTAGTCTCACAAATACAACTAGCAATATCATCACTCCTAGCATCACCATCCAAAATCCTACCCCACTCTTTATTACCATACTGATCCGTCTTAATAATCCAGAAATCAGAACCCTCACTAAGAGAAAAAGAAGCAGTAAAACCAGCTATAACAAAACCACCATCACTAGTCTCTCTAACACAATAACCAATCTCAGGGAGACCACCACCAAAGGTTTTATTCCAGAGTATATTACCTTGACCATCCATTCTAATAAGCCAAACATCATTATTACCAAAAGGATCACCAACTCCACCAGAGATAATAAAGCCACCATCACTAGTCTCATCTATCCACTCAGCCTGATCCATCCAACTAGTCTCAGGGACACAACTCTCCCAGAGTAAATTACCCTCGCTATCAGTCCTGATAACCCAAACACCAAAACCAGGTTTACTACCCACTAGAACAAAACCACCATCACTAGTAACCTCCATATGCTCAATAAAAGTAGTGCAGCAACTTGCAGGATAAACCTTCTTCCAAATAACACTACCATTACCATCTACCTTAATC
>QMTB01000165.1 GCA_003649845.1 Thermoplasmata archaeon
CCTTGACAAAGCGTAGAACACAGCTAAGCAGAGTGCTATGGCTACGAGTGTCCATGAAATGGCAAGCCAGCCGATGTACACTAGGAATGCTGCAACCACGATGCCTACAAACAAGCCTAGTGCCGAGTCTTTAACGCTGAAACATGCGAATACGCACATTACCAGCGCGAAGCCGATTATTTGGTTGCTGTTTACTGGCCATGTTCCAAGAAAGTCGAAGTCCCAAGGGTTAGAGCCTGCGCTGGTGCGGTGGCAGTTGAAAGTCCATGAGAGCGTGCCATAGTCTGCATGGTTCACAATTATCTTTACAATGTAGTCTCTGTCTGCCTCTGCCTCTTTCCATGTCAAACTCAACGTGTTAGTGTCCTGCTGTGTGGAATATTCTTTTATCAGCTTGTTTTTCCGTGCTACTCGGTAGATGGTAACGTTAACGTAGTTAGTACGCTCTGCAGAGTCTTCATAAGCCACCACGATTTGAGTGTTGCTGGTACGGTTAGCTGTCAAAGTAATGTTCTCGTACACGGTGTAGCCGCTTGGAAAACTAAACGGAGAAAGCGTAACTGTTATGGTTTGCTCGTTCAACGGTGTATGATGACCAAAATCGAAAGTACCTTGGTCACAGATAACCCGAAAGCCGTATTCTCTACCGAAAGTGAAAATGAAAGGCAGCTTGTTACCATGTATAATCTGTCTCCGTTCCACAGTGTAGGCTGAACCGTTAACTGTCACGTAAGTTTCAAAATAGCCGTTGCTAACACCAACCAAGTCAATCAAATCCACAAGATAATAATAGTATGGGTCTTCAGGGTGGAACACGTAGATTTCCTCGTAGTCCATGCGCGGAACGTAGAAGCGGCTGTAATTGTATTCGGACAGGTTGAAACGGAAGTACAAGGGACGTTGAGTCTCGTTCAACGTGTAGGTTCCGTCCAAAGTGAAGTTGTAGGGTGTCGCATCCACAGGGTAAACCCAAACCGTAATATTGCCTTCCTTCAAGCCTGTTTTCTCGTTGAACGGACCGCGGAAAATGTACTGCACTCCTTCATACTCGTAGGTAACGTAGAGTTTGGGGGCGTAGCTGCTTCCAGCCTCACAAGTGTAAATTCTAAGGTATTCATAAGTTGTCGGTGGAATGTTGTTTATGTCGCGGTTTGAACGTAGGCAAAGCTTTGTTACTCCTTCAAGGTTTATCCAGTCTAACCCTTCACTTGAGAATGTTATGTTCCAGTAGCCTGCACCGCTTATTTCAGACGTGTTTCTGCTGCCACCGTTCCCAGTGTAATAGCCATAATAATAGTCGCTAAGCTGTAATGGTATATGCGGATATGTCGGCTGTCCATTCTGCACAGTAACGTTGAAGTCTGTGGCAGAACCGTTAATATTAATGTATATGCTTAAAGTTGCGGAAGTCACGTTCGCATCGTCTGGAATGAGGCTGGTGTCAAAGTAGAGGTAAGCTCTGAAAACAGAATATGTATCAGACCAAAACTCCTGTCCAACATATATATACTGTGAACCGCTATCCGCATTGTCTCCTTCTGGAGCGTTCCTAACCTCACTATAAGAAGTGCCGATTTTACGGATCTCGCCGTCATAGGTTAGGCTTGTGAAAACTCGCGTGTCGGTGTTGGTGGTTGCGTATGCTTCTGGCGTGTGCAGCAGCGTTGTTAGAGTTGCCGCAGCCAACAAAACCAAAAAGAAAACAACTACTGCTCTCTTCATTTTACTTTTCACCTCCTCCTACTTTTCTTAACTTTTCAAATTGCATAACGCAATCCTCGCACACAGGTATAACATCTCCTCGGACGGTTTCTCCCTGCCATACGGTGGGCTTAACGTAGCCGCAAACTCCACACTCTTTCTCGGTTAAAGGCTTGTCAGTCCAATAAACGGCCTTTAAATCTTCAAGTTTAAGTGAAGTTTCTTTCTTTTCTGCCTCTTTTTCAGTGTCAATGCCAAGTTTCCTGAGAACCCTTTCAGTGAAAATGTTGCAGAGCCTAGACTTTTTCTCCGGGTCTCCCGGGATAGGCACTTCAAGCTTTGTCCTGTTTAAAGCGTCAGAAAAGCCGAACTCTAGCATGAACTCTTTAAATGTGGCCGGAGAAACTCCTTGTCCATACTCTTTTTTCAGGGCTTGATTGTACTTGTCGTAGATTTCTTTGTTGCTGATTTTTACAAGTCCATCTTCCGTTATGTAATCCTTGTTGTCCTTCTTTTCTATCCATAAATCGGTGAGGACTTGCCTTAAAACGCCTAAGTACCCGATCTCTGTACGTTCGCCTTCCTCTATCAGCTTCTGCTGGAAGGTTTTAACCACGTCATTGTCGCATTGAATTCCGACAAGGTTGCTAATCGCAAAGCAGAGGAACAATAACTCTGTGTTTCTTCCGCTGACTTGACTAACTTGACTAACTTGACGTTCTCGGAGGAGCGTTTTTCTTTTCTCAAATAATGTTTTACGTATTTCCTCCTCTTGAATTTCGACATTATAGTCGCTAAAAAAAAGGTCAAGTATGTCAAGTGTGTCAAGTGCAGCCGAGTGCATGTGGTTTGTTTTGAAAGTTAAAATGTTGTCGAGGTACCAAAGGAAGTTCTCAGTGTAGACAAACCGGCCGAAGGCATACTTGTCCAAGTTCACAATTGGCACGCGGTAGTCGCTTGTCTCTCTCACATGTATCGGAACAGTCCTAGTCTGTAATGCTTCCTCTATTTCGCTGTGTACAGTGAATAGTTTAGGGCCGAAAACCTCGTAGCTCTCAGTTTCCAAAGTGTCGGGGTTTACCCTACTGTATTTCAGCCCTCTTCTATAGCCTTGCCTAAAAATGCTGTTTAAGTCACTGTCCTTCGTGCCTGCAACCGTGTCAAGTTCATCAACCATCAACGTAATTTTATGGTCTTGTATCGCCCTCGCCACAAAGGGCGGTGAACAGTTGCCCGTGAAATAACCATGCCTACAAACTAAGACAACGCTTTCGCCTGTTACTGTCTTGCCTCCGCCGAATTCGCCTTTAACGCCTAAATAGAACACAACAGGCAAGATTTCAGAAAGCCAAGACTGCTGAACGAACAGTTGCACAACGCTAAACTCGAAGGGCCGCGGAAAATCCAGGAACGTTCTAAGATAAACTCCATTAAGCTTCCAAAGCTGCTCTGTGCTAAGGCTCTGCCTTTCGCCTTTAACCCACTTCTCAACGGTTTCCAAGGGAGGAAAATCGAAAAGAAACTCTTTTGGCGGCTTTGCCTTGAAGTACCAACGCACACCCGCGATCTCAATAAACCAGTGGGGATGCCTCTGTTGCTCCTCATCTTCATACTCAACTTTCAAGTTTGCAAAGCCTTTCTCCCCGTCAACTGTTTTGTAGACGTATTTTCCTAGGGCTACAGGTTCGTACACAAACTTGTCCGTTAAGCCGCCTGCTGGATGCAGAACATGCGGTGCCTCTCTAAGTTGCTTGGCTTTTTCCTCTGCCTCTAATTTTTCAAGTTCTTTCAAGACGCTCATTCAAAGCCTCCTTTACAATTTCTCGTAAACCTGAAATTCCAAGCAGTTTAGCTCCAAGGGACCGTCTATTCTGGTAATGGTACTTTACAAGCTGCAACCGTTGAGCCCTTTCTTCATCGTTTGTTAACCTAACAACTTGTTCTATAATTCGATAAGCAGACTCGAACGAGATTCCTTTCTTTATCGCCCAACCAAGAAAAGCTAACTCAACCCTGTTCCGTTGCCCCGGCTGCCAATATTTAGCAAGGAAAAAAGCCACGCGGTTTTCTTCTCTATTCTTTAGTGGCTTGAAATTTTTAGGTAGGCAGAGTTTCAGTTGAACGTTTTTCTTCTCCTCAAAACTCATTATCTTAGCTAAGTCGGCTTCCGAGAAACTTAAGCCCCAACAATCCAGCAAAACCTCATTCGGCAAAGGCTCAAACGTTTGTGGATCCAGAAACCTGCTCCACTTCTTTTCCACTCGATGAAAGCCCAGTGGCAACTTCACAAGGTTTCCATAGCTTCTTAATCCATCCAGCTCACTTTGCTTGGGAAACAACTCCACCTGCTTAGGGCTTAGGTTTGCAAGTTCAAGAATGCGAAGGCCAAGCCACCTTGCAACCTTAGCATGTACAGGTAAGCTGAACAAAAGCCAAACATGATAACTTGGATCCGGGTATCTGC
>QMTB01000166.1 GCA_003649845.1 Thermoplasmata archaeon
CTACTGCATTCGAGATGAGTGTTATTTTCAATGGTGTTTAAATCAGGAGCTTCTGATATATAAGCTGGTGATACTAATAATAGATGTATTCCTACATCGAAGTATCTACCATATAACATCTATTTATATATGTAATATAAGGATATATAATGGTTACTATGGAGTATAATGGAAGATATATCTAGATGGTATACGTCTCTTTTTACCAGTCCAATAACCACAGAGTGGGCATCTAAACTCAAGGGTTACAACTCCACCCCATATAGTTTGATTTCTAATCCTTTTTAAAGTTGTATTACATACTGGACAGTTTGTCTGAAATTTCCTAGTTTTACCTTCCCTTGCATGGATCTCTAGGGAGATAAAAACTGAGTTAGCAGCTATTCTACGAAGTCTTTCTTTACTAAGACCAGCATTAGGTTTAATCCTCTCTAACTCCCTAAGAACTAGATCTCTAAGCAGTTTTTGAGAAGATATAACCTTATTTTTATTTAAAACTCTTTTAAGAATCTGTTTAACTTGTCTATCAGAGGGTATCCAATAACCCATTATTTTTGAATAGCAGTTTTGTTACTTAAAAATTAGTATAAAAATAGATTCAATGTTTCCTTCTCATACTTAGGATTATAAATATAGCTGATAGTAGTATGATTAGTTCGAAACCAGGTGTCTCTGGGATAGAAGCTTCTGCAGAGGCTGTAGATATCTCTATTGTATGATCAGAGAAATGAGGTATATAAACAATGGTCAATAAGCCGTTTGAACCATTTATAACTGCATATTTTGGTATACCACCAGTTTCATTTAAGATATCATTGTAATCCTCTGAGCTTATATTTTCTCCATCGATCATAACCTTTATCTTACTTACATTAAATATTCTATTAGATAGATCAATAACAATGGTTTTGCCTTCTCCAGTAGCATTTATCTCTATCCTCACATGGTTTTTAGATGCTATACAAGTAGCTGATCCATTGAGAAATACCATTTCATCTGTTTTATTTTCATCATCAACTAGTATTCTTGCAAAAACCTTCTTCTTTGCAATATGATTCCATATTCTATCTTCATATCTATGATGATTCTGGAGATAAACAGAATTGTTCATATATGGTTGTGCTAGGAATAATATACAGCCTCTACTTTCTTCAACTGTAACATTTATAGATGTATTAGAAACTTCTATTTCTCCTTTAGAAGCAAGTATAATTGTTCCATTTATCAAGCCTTTTAAAGTTATGGAATTATTATTTCTCAAAGTAACATTAATATTATCGTTTGGATAAAAGGTTATCCTCTGAGGAGATTTCCAGGTTTTAATTTTAAGTAAAGCTATAGGGTTATCATGTATTTCGATACTTGCATTCTCTCCATTTACTCTCCATACTACTCCATGTATTATAGGGTCACTGATTGGTTCAAAACCATCTATATGAATAAAGTTGAATACTGTTATATTTTCATTTCTAATAAGAGTATAATCTACTATATCAGTGTTATTGAATAAAAATTTTATAAAATTACCTACACAATAACCATTTTCATAAGATAGAGAACCTATAAAGGCATGTCTTTTAGCTGCCTTTCTAAACTCATGGTTTACATTTCTCCATTTTTCTTTAAACTCATTGCTTGTCTTATTATACTTATCTTGCCAGTTTTCCATCCAGTCATTCCAATTTCCATTATGAGTATGATTAAAGGCATCTTTCCATCCATCTTTTCCATGGCCTTTACCATCAAAGATATCATCCATACCAGGTGGACCATAGTATCCCTTTATAGGTAGATGATGGTAGAGAAAGGTTGATAAAAACACCAGTATTACCACTCCAATGATGAATATTCTAACATCTCTCCTCATACATGGTTAGATTGTATAACCATAATTTAAATCTTTTGACGAGCAGAGGGAGGTATCAAAACCTAGCAGATTCTACACAGGTGTAGTATGGAACCTCCAAAGATTTTACTGAGAGAAAAAATATTTGAAGATACTATATCTTGATATCTTTCCTATTCTAAAAAGGTGTATCGATGGATGATCAGAAAAGAGGATATATCTATGCTGTTGTATCTGTATTATTATGGTCCACAGTTGCCTCTGCTTTCAAAATCACACTGAAACAACTGGATGTACTACAGCTACTACTAATCTCCTCTATAACCTCTCTATTAGTTTTATTTGTTTTCTCTTATAAGAAATTAGGTGTTCTCAGAAGATATCATCTTAGAGATTACCTTTACTCTCTACCACTCGGGTTTCTAAATCCTTCCCTCTACTACTTAGTTCTCTTTAAAGCCTATTCTCTACTACCAGCACAGGAAGCACAAGCATTAAACTATACGTGGCCACTCATAGTGGTGATACTCTCTATACCTATACTAAATCAGAAGGTGACTATAGTAGAGATTATAGGAATGGTAATAGGATTCCTAGGAGTATTATTAGTTGTAACTCATGGAGATATAAAGGTGTTATGGAGAGGAGAGTTAATAGGGGTTACATTAGCGTTAACTAGTGCAGTTATATGGAGTATATATTGGCTTCTAACCATTAGATGTAGCGGTGATGAAACCATTAGACTCCTCTTGAATTTCTCTTTTGGATTAATACCTATCTCAATACTCTACTTTCTAACAATGCAACAATTCAATATAAACACACTAGGTTTATTAGGTGGAGTATATGTAGGTGTATTTGAGATGGGTTTAACCTTCACAGTATGGTTGAAAGCCCTTAGTTACTCATCAACTACTACTCAGGTAAGTATACTAATATACCTAGTACCCTTTCTATCATTATTTTTCATCCATTTCTTTGTTGGAGAAGAAATCTACATCACAACTATCCTAGGATTAATATTAATCCTAATAGGTATAATCCTAACTAGATATCAAAACATTCTCTACCATAAAAAATAAAGTTTAAATAACTAAATCTCCGATTTATTTAGGAGGATGAGTCGGATGTTTCATAAAAAACTCTTTATCCCATTACTTATTCTATCTGTAGTACCATCGACTACTACTATTGCAGTAGAGGGAACAAGTAATCTAAGAGTAGATAGTATACAGGTTACACCAGGAAATCCTTTTTTAAATCAGAATGTTACAATCGCTGTAATAGTAATCCAATAATGGTAGTAATGCTTCTTCATCTTCAAAAGGAGCTTTCTTTATAGACTATAAAATCTATCGAATAGTTAACATCCCAACATTAGATATAGGTGAATCCACTATAATAGAAACTACTGGTATCCTAACTCTACTGGTAACCATACTATCTATTTTATAGCGGATTATTATCAAGAGATCGATGAGGAGAATGAGAGCGATAACACAGCGAGTATAAATGTTACCATAATAGAGGGTCCATCGGATCTAGTGGTAACATCTCTCAGTTTACATCCAGAGATACCTACTAGAACCCATGAGGTTACTTGAAGCCAAAAGTAGAAAATATCGGTATGGTAACTCTTCTCCATGCACTGGCGCAATCTATGTAGATGATGAGTTACTAGTAAACTTTACTATACCCTCTCTACCACCAAGAGGAGTATACATAGAGAAGCAAGTATACTGGGTACCAGAAATCGCAGGTAGCCATGAGATAAAAATAATAGTAGATACCCTAGATGAAGTAGATGAGTTAAGAGAGGATAACTATGAGTATACAAGGAGGATAGATGTTAGAGGTGAAGAGAATAATCCACCTGAAGTTAACTTATCTTACACTCCAACACATCCAACTACGAGTATACAAAAGATGTATTCCTACTCAACAATGAAATCTATATAGGATACAACTCCTCAGTTGAAAACCCCGACTATAACAGGTTTACTAACTTATCCAAACAACTATACAAGAGAGATAACTCTACCATACAACTTCAAAGCTAATCAAAACAGGATCCTACACCTTATCTATAACGGCTGAGAAACTGGGGGATAGAACTTTTAATCAAATAGTATCATTTGCAGTGATAAGTGGAATACCTTTCTCAGAGGGAAAGATAGAAAGAGGTTTAAAACGACTATTTCTGGTTTATCATCCTATTGATAGTGGTAATATTAGTTTTTAATAGCGGCGGTGATATTTAGATATAGGAAGAAAAGCAGATTCCATTGAGATACTATTAGAAGATATATTC
>QMTB01000167.1 GCA_003649845.1 Thermoplasmata archaeon
TCATATGACGTTTCAAAACAATTCCCCAATTCTAGCAAAGAGGGGAATTGTTATTGTTTCAGAGTATGAAAGATTCTTGTATGTATTACGTGAGGTGGTATTATGCTAAAGTTAACAGCACCATTAAACATTAGTAAACCTTATAGTATTTTCTCAGTATCCATTCTATAGATCGATCTGGTATCTTACCTTTCAGAGATGCTACGAATTTCTGAGAAGTTGGTCCAACTTTATATCTAGTTTTAGGATGAGGACTGTTGATTATACGTTCTAAAAGTTTAGCTACTTCTTCTGGTGATGCGCCATTTCTCTCATCATTCTCTACTATCTTAATTGTTTTCTCAAAATATTCTTTATATGGTGAATCTTTATCTGTAGATATTATCTTCTCTCTTCTATCTGTAAAAGATGTTTTTGTATCTCCAGGTTCAATTAAAACTACATGTATTCCAAATGGTCTAGTTTCTATTCGTAAAGCCTCACTATATCCTTCTACAGCAAATTTTGATGCACTATAGAAACCTTGGAATGGTAATCCTAGTAGTCCACCAATTGAACTTATACTTATTATATAACCAGTTTTTTGTTTCCTCAGTATAGGTAAAACCTTTCTGCAAACCCTATGGATTCCAAAGAAGTTTGTCTCAAATTGTTCCTTCGCTTTCTCTATAGAAGTTTCCTCTATTGGACCAGATATTCCAAATCCTGCTGCATTTACCAATATATCTATACGTTTAGTTTCCTTAAAGATATAGTTTATTGCTTCCTCAACAGATGCATCATTGTTAACATCCATCTTTATCATTTCTAGATTATCACTGGTTTTTATTGGTGGAATCGATGCCTTTCGACTTGTACCAAATATATGAAAATCCTTCTTCTGGGCAAGATATTCAGCACAGGATTTTCCAATACCAGAAGATGCGCCAGTGATTAATACAATTTTTTTATCACCATAATCCTTCATAGTCTCACACCGGTATTTTTTAACCCATCTACATGGATATCTTTTTAAATAATTTTCATTTTTCTACCTATTCTTGTAATTATATCTAACGCTTCATCGATTATCTCATTATTCATCGTTGCCATATAGGATGTTCTAAGTAATTCCCTGCCCTCTGGAACAGCAGGTGCTCTAATTGGATTAGTGAAAACTCCTTTAGGGGTGTTGTTAAATAATTTTTTATAAAATTTGAATGTAAGCATTTCTTTTCCAATGATGATTGGTATTATAGGAGTAGTAGAGTTTCCGATTTCAAAACCTGCTTCTATTAATCCTTTTCTCATTCTATTAGCTATATTTAAAAGATTTTTTTGATAAGAATCATCTTTTTCTATTATATCTAAAACTGCTAATACTGTTGCACAATTTGCAGGTGGAGGACTAGCTGAGAAGATAAATGATCTAGCATGATGTCTCAACCAGTTACATACTGCCTTGCTTCCTGCTACAAAACCTCCAGTGGATGCAAAACTTTTAGAGAATGTACCCATAATTATATCTACTTTATCTGTTAGGTTAAAATGAGAAGCGGTTCCTCTACCATTAGATCCTAGTACTCCTACTGAATGGGCATCATCAAGATAGATGATTGCATCATATTCTTCAGCGATTTCAACTATTTCATCTAATGGACATATATCTCCTTCCATTGAGAATATACCCTCTGTTATTATCATAGCTTTTCCAGAGGGAACATCTCTTATTTTTCTTCTTAAATCATCCATATCATTATGCTTATAGATGATCTTATGTTCTTTTTTTATCTTGGATAATACTATTCCATCTATTATCGATGCATGGTTAAGTTCATCTGATAAAACCCATTCATCTTCTGGAGAAATTAATGATGAAAGAGCTCCTAGATTTGCTTGCATACCTGTAGAGAAGATAACGCAATCCTCTTTCCCTAAAAATTTTGCTAATCTTCGTTCTAATTCTACGTGTATCTCAAATGTTCCATTTAGTAATCTAGATCCAGTAGTGCCGACTCCATATTTTTCTAATGCCTCTGCTGCTTTTTTCTTCACCTCTGGATTTCCAGTCATTCCAAGATAGTTATTGCTACCAAGCATTATCACTTCTCTATCAGCCATCGTCACTACAGGCCCTTGTTCACTTGAGATTATATTAAAATAAGGATAGAGTCCCAATAATTTTGCCTTTGTAGGTGGACCAAATCTATCATATTTTATACATTTCTTCAATATTACATTCATGAGATGATTGTATAGAAAATATCTATTTATAATTTATTTTTTCATATTTAATTAAAAATATAGTTGTATATTAACTCTTTTAAGGCAACTATTTAGGATTTCTTAAGTTCCCTTCTCAATATCTTCCCCACATGGGAACGTGGTAGTGCATCTCTATATTCGATGATTTTAGGTATCTTATACGGTGCTAGATATTTTTTACAATGTTTTCTTATTTCTTCTAGAGAAGGTTTATCAAAACCATTTTTTATAACTAGAATTGCTTTTATCTTAGTACCATTGTTTGCTTGATATGGTACCACAGCTGCCTCGAGGATAGATAGATGCATACGTAGTATCTTTTCTACCTCATTTGGCCAAACTTTGAAACCTGATACTATGATGATATCTTTCAGGCGATCGATGATCTTGAAATAGCCATCTTCATCAACAATAGCTATATCTCCAGTTCTAAGCCAACCCTCTCTAAGTACATCCTCTGTAGCCTCTTTATTTCTCCAATACCCTTTCATAACTCCTGGTCCTTTAATCCATAGCTCACCAGGTTCATTAGTCTTTGTAATTGTTTCCCCGGTTTCTATATCTACTATCTTCGCTAAGGTATTAGGTATAGTGATACCAATAGACCCTATCTTCCTTTTAGAGCTACTAGGGGGATTTATATGGGTAACTGGTGAAGCTTCTGTTAAACCATATCCTTCGATTAGAAGACCACCTGTTTTCTCTTCGAATAATTCAACGGTTTCTGCAGGTAGGATTTCTCCACCAGAGATACAAAGATGAAGAGATGAGAAATCATATTTTGGAAGTTTTCTATGAGTAGCAATTTTTTGGAAGAAGATTGGTACAAAATTCAAAAAATGTATACCATGTTTATCTATTATCTTCATAATCTCCTCTAGCTTTCTCGGATCTGGTACAAGATATATCGTCGCTCCTTCTTTTATAGGCCATAGGAAAGAAGAGGTGAGACCAAATATATGTGAATACGGTAGAAAACCTGCTATTTTATATTGAGTATCAGGTAATCTATCGAGACCTTTCCTCCATTGACTTATAGCGAGAACCTGTGAAATTAGATTTAAATGTGTAAGCATAGCGCCTTTTGGTTCACCTGTAGTACCACCTGTATATTGTAGTACAGCAATATCATCGGAAGTATCAATCGTTCTATCAATTTTCTTATTCTCTCCATTTTCTAATAAATTTTTATATAATAACGAATTTCCTAGGGAATTTTTCTTCAAAAGAGTTATAGTTTTATATAAGATTTTTTTAGAGAGAGGTAATTCTTCAACTACTGATGTTACAATTATATGTTCTATATCAACATTATCTATGACATCTTTTATTTATCAATAAATAAATCTAGGGTTACCAAAACCTTTGGTTTACAATCACTTAATAGATCAATCATCTCATGACTGGAATACATTGGATTGATAGCATTGAAGATTCCTCCCAATGATTGCGTTGCAAAAAATGTTGTTATAAACTGCGGACAATTAGGTAATAATACCGAGATTCTATCCCCTTTTTTAATACCTAGATTTTTTAGAGAACTAGCAAGTCTATTAACCTCTTCTTCGATTAAACCATAGGTTTTGAATTTCCCCTTGAAATAAGTTAGATTTTTCTCTCTATTATTCTCTGCAACCTTTCTAAATAAACCAATTAAACTTTCATTAGGTAGTTCGATATCTGCCTGTAACTCTGGTAAAGTTTTAGGATACGGATTCCTCATGATCTTCCAATAGTGATTAAACTTATACATTTATAATATTTCCTAATAAAATTTCGACAATTTAATAAATAATTTATAAAATATAATCTTTTAAAGAGAACTACAATTAAATTATCTATAAGCGAATAAATCGCCTTATTCAATTGAGCTACTACTATTTATACA
>QMTB01000168.1 GCA_003649845.1 Thermoplasmata archaeon
AGCCACACACTACGGCAAAGGAAACGTAATACTATCAGTAGTACACCCAGAACTAACCATAGGCAACAACAAAGCACACGACATATTCATCAGAAACCTACTATGGACAGCAAAAGCACTACCAGTATCTTAATTAGAAGGAAATCAAAAAAGAGATAATCCTAATAGATCTATTTTTATATTTATATGACCCTAGAGTCCTCTCGAATATTATCTCGGAACAGCAAATAAGTTAGAAAAACTGAAAAAACCTTTGTTTCGACTGAAAACACTAGGAGAAGAGAGATGCACTCCTGTTGGGGGAGTAAATTGGTTTACAGGAGGAGATTTAACCAACAACTCGCCATTTTTGAGGATGTTATCTCAATTTAACAGGAGTGGTAAGGTATGCTCCCGTCGGGATTCGAACCCGAGTTGCCGGCTCGAAAGGCCGGAATGATTGACCGGACTACACCACGGGAGCGGACAGCCCTGCCCAGATTCGAACTGGGGTCGCTGGCTCCAAAGGCCAGAATGTTAACCACTACACCACAGGGCTACAGTGGAGAATAGTGATTATGATAACTATATTTAGAGATTTTGGCTAGTTAAATATTTTCTAAGTTTGAAGATTAAAATATTTTTGTTATTAAAAATCTCTGGAAGGTTAATCTATATTAATGGGGTATTATTTAATGGATCCTCGGGAAGAATTATGGAGATAATGGATTTATTAGTAAAAATCTCAGAATTATTAAAGGAGAAGGAACTTAAGATTGCAACAGCTGAATCATGTACAGGAGGATTGATAGGACATACTTTAACGAATATATCTGGTAGTTCAGATTATTATGATAGAGGCATCATATCATATAGTAATCGAGCAAAAATGGAATTACTAGGTGTACCAGAGGAGTTACTTAAGAAATATGGAGCTGTTAGCAAGGAGGTTGCAAAGGCTATGGCTGAGGGAGTAAGGGCCAGATCAAAGGTTGATATAGGTATTTCAACTACTGGTATAGCTGGTCCAACAGGTGGAACTAAGGAGAAACCAGTTGGATTAGTATATATAGGTATTTCTACTAAGGATGAAACTGTTGTAGAAAAATTCCAATTTCATGGTGATAGATTAGAGAATAAAAATAGTACATGTAAAGCTGCTCTAGAAATGCTTTTAGAAACATTAGGCGAGGGGTGAGAGATTATTGATTACTATAGATGGTTCCTACGGTGAAGGTGGAGGACAGATACTTAGAACTGCCGTAGCTCTCTCTGCTGTAACAGGTAAATCTGTAGAAGTTACCAATATCAGAGCTAATCGACCTAATCCTGGTATTAAACCACAGCATTATACATCCATAAAAATCATTAAAGAACTTTGTAATGCTAGCATAGAAGGATTAGAGATTGGATCAAACCGTATAGTATTTCGCCCAGGTAAATTAAAAGGAGGAAGATATAGATTTGATGTTGGAACAGCAGGTAGCATAGTACTTGTATACCAGGCTTGTCTCCTTGCAGCTGTCCAAACTACTCAGCCTATAACTTTACATTTAAAAGGTGGAACAGATGTTAAATGGTCTCCATCATGGGATTATTTCGAATTTGTATTTCTACCGCTTCTTAGAAAAATGGGTGTACAAGTAGATGCAAAACTATTACATAGAGGATACTATCCTAAGGGTGGAGGAGAAGCTGAAATAAGTATTAAGTCTATAGAAAATCTAAGATCTATCAGATTAGATAAAACCTTGGATTGTAGAAAAGTCGAAGGCATCATCCATATAGCTAATCTACCGGAGCATATCGCTACTCGTATGAAACATGCTGCACTTAAAGTCTTCATAAATAAGAATATAGAATCTAATATACAAATTGTCAGAGATTCTTCTCTATCTCCTGGAACAGGTATAACACTATGGACAAAATGCGATGGTATACATCTCGGTAAAACAGGGTTAGGAGAGAGAGGAGTATCCGCTGAGGAGATAGGTAGAAGAACAGCAGAGGGATTAATAGAAGAGCTATATCTTCATGCAACGGTTGATATAAATCTATTTGACCAACTGATACCATATATGGCTCTAGCAAAAGATGAGTCAATATGTTTTGTAAAAGAGATTAGTAAACACGCAGAAACCTGTATATGGCTTGTCTCTCATTTTCTAGATAAAAAATTTGAGATAGAAAAGAAAGATGAAATATATAAAGTTAGAGCATTATCAGGATGAGTCAAGAACTCTAATTTTATATCTAACTAGTTTAGTAACTAGATACACAACCATTAAAGCTGCACCTAAACCAATTATAACTCCTAATTCCTCCCATGAAACTAGGAAGTTATATAAGCCATGTACAAAAAATGCTAGTAGAAAATATGGTACAATATAGAGTCGAGATGTTTTCAATAATATACTCTTTCCATATCCATATCCCGTTAAAGCTGTAGCAGAAGCATGAAGTAGACAACCACCTATACTTCTAATACCCATTAGTGTGATAAAAATTATCAATCCTTCTGATAGAAAACTCCATCCATAGAAGAGGTTTTCAGTTGCTGAGAAGCCTAGACCAGCTATAGCACCATATATAAGACCATCTTCTAATTCATCTAAAGCTTTTCTAACTGTCTTAGTTCTAAGAGCCATTGGTTTAACCATTTCTTCTACAAAAGGTGCTACTATTATAACTGTAATGAGACTAAGGTTATCAGATTCTGTAAAAGAAACAGCCAGAGAGATATCTAATACAACTTCTAATATAAGCGCAAATAAAACAGCTAATGTAGCACCCCATATGAAGCAAAAGGCAATGGTAAACCATCTCTCTCTATTATATCGTTCTGTATTTCTAATCCATATAGCATATATGATGGGGGGTAGAAAAGAGGCTATAAATAGAATGATTATAGAATCTGTTGTATTCACAATTAGAGATTATAAAACTATATTTTAAGGTTTTAGATTCAATTCATAAATTCATAAAAAGAAAATAATCTATATAAAAACGATGATTTAAATAGATGATGTTGAATGAAGAAAGGTTGATAGAGAAGATTTATTTTTTTCTGCTTAACAACTACATCGAGTGGTTGAGACCAAAAACTTTCCATTCCTTTTCCATCTATAGCTTTAACTCTAATTTGATAATCTCCTTTTTGATCCCATTTATGCATTACCTTTATCTCTTCTCCGGAATCATAGTAATCTGTAAATTCATCTATGATATAGTCTCCATTCCAATCCCAGCCGTATCTAATTAAATCATCATCTGGGTCAATTGAATATGTAGTATAATTGTATCCAACAAATATCTTGAGATTAGTGGGGCCATTAGGTATAATAGGTCTACTAGGCTGTTCTCCCTCCATAGCCTTTGAGATAGTGGTTTTGTAGACATATCCAGTGGTAGTGGATAAAACACTAGCAATTATCAGGACATTAGGCGTATCTAAATCATCTATAAAAGGAAGATTCCAATCATATTCTATGCTGTAACTACCTGAAGGGGATGGTTGTAAAGTAAAAATTCTATCATCAATATAACCTAATAGTAGATAATCAAAAGGTCTACCATTAAAGTCTCGCCAATCAGAT
This sequence comes from Thermoplasmata archaeon, assembly GCA_003649845.1. GTDB lineage: Archaea > Thermoplasmatota > E2 > DHVEG-1 > DHVEG-1 > B44-G15. The sequence continues at coordinate 3,576 of QMTB01000168.1, forward strand.
GAAAAAGAGACAGCGGAGACTAGCAAACGAATATCTAGAACGCTATTCTCCTCGTTTATGATATCTATAAAGATCCCTATACCTCTTTGGCACGGGCATTGATGCCAAGAAGCATTTAAATCTAAATCTATATCTGGCAAATTCCTTGACTCGCATTCTTTAATCATATCCAATATAGTAGATGGATCAGATGGATCTGTTATAGATATATAACCCCCCATCTAGATATATAGCAGGATACCTACTGGCTCCAAGTTCCCTTGATCTATTCAAAGCATAATCATATTTATCAATTAGCAAGGTTTGATATTGAAAATTATATTCTCCAGATGCAATAGCTTCATACAATGTATCACTGATATCTGTACAATCTGGAGATGCAATGTATTCGACTAATACAGTGTGGGAACTAGAATCTGTTATTGCATTGCTAATTATATCTGAATTGGCATACTCTGGAATAATTGATAATAGAAGTATACCTGCTAAAAAGTAGGTTAAGAATAATTTATACATATCTCAGACCTTTCTAAATA
>QMTB01000169.1 GCA_003649845.1 Thermoplasmata archaeon
ATCTAATACCTATTAAGGGTGATCTAAATTAAAACTCCTCGGAAAAAACTACCTATAATATTATCTAAGTAATTCATGATATTAACTATTATACTAGTTTTCTGGATTATACTTGTTGCCAGTGCAACCTATCTTCTAGATCAAATGGATGGATGGGCTTTACTTACATTCTCCAATTGGGTTTTAACTGTAACTATACTTATAGGTACTTTCATAGTGATAGATCTAGTATTTCTATTTCATCCTGCTTTTAAACAAATTATACCTATTGAAGAACTAGGTAAACCAGAGTTTATAGAGGATAAGAAAGTGTATGAATATATATACCCCGAGGGTGAGAAAGAAGGTGTTTTCAGTAAAACCTATATACCCATAGATGATGAAACATTGATTCGAATTAAAACACTTCTAGGATCTCTATCAAAATCAGAGGAAGAGGAAAACTAGTTTTTAACCATACCAAGCTCTGAGAGTTTCTCCGGTAGATATGTATCTGTTACATAATCTAATCCATATTTTGCAAGCGCCTGCTGCTCAGATTTCTTTCCTAGCTTCAACTGTAGGTTAATCTCATGTTTCCAAAAAGAATCTTGGAATCTAGGATCAGTTAACTCGCTTTTAAGAGATTTAATATCTTCTTTTGTTAATGCATCTGTTGGTAGATCATAGTTTTCAATATCAGATGGTGTAACCCCTAGGAATTGTGCAGATGGTGTAGCTAGATACTCTGATATATGCGCTGTTTTTATAGCGCCATATGCTACACTAGCATATATTCTAAAACTCCATGGATCACAATCAGTGAATACTACAACTGGTAGATTCTTCTCTTCATTTAATCTCTTAATAAACCTCCTTGTTGATCGAGCAGGTTGTCCTTTAAGATGAACTAGTAATGCTCGAAAGTTTTCATCAAAATGATTCTCCACTAATCTATCAAACATACCGCCTGTTTCTATAGCTATTATAAAATCTACATCAACATTTTTAAAAGAAATCTTCTCCGGTTCTACATTATATGGTATAGAATATCCAGAATCACCCACATCATCTTGACAATGTATTTTTTTCTTTGTATTATTACGAGTAACTTCTTCAATAACTATATTACCTATAACCCTTGCTCCATCCTCCTCTGGTCTAAGTTTGAAATCCTCTCTAAGCAACTTGGTTATAACCTCTAAATCCTCTGCTAGTAAATTAGATTCATTTTGAGAATGAAACTTCGCTAGATTCCACCCCTCTGAGATATAATATAACTCTCTTAGAGTAGATGATTTATTTGTTTTAATCATCTCTTTAATGAAATCAGTCATATACATTGTCCTAAGGAGCATATAGGCTCCATCTAGTGATTTAGCAGTACGTTCTACTTGGTTACTACCATACTTCCAAACATTAAGTTTTTCATCAAAAAGTATATTATTCTTCGTTCTACTTGGTAATCCAATAGATGGAATCTCAGATTTTTGAAGATCTCTATATATCTTCTCAGCTATTGCATCTATCCTTTGGAGGACATGTGTATAGCTTTTCTTCATACCTTATTCACCTTCCCATTTATCTGCTCCTATAACATATGCTGGATTTACATGTTCGACATATAACTCGTTTTCATCGAAATCTCCTTTCTCTAAACCCGCTAATTCAAACGTCAACTCTTTTTTACCACCAGGTGGGATAGTATCTAGAGACCATTTTATGTATCTAGAAGTTGTCTTCACTGGATTTGGCTTCACCTCGCCAATAACTGCATCCCCTGGTATAACAGCATATAGATTAAACTTCTGTGGTTTCTGTTTATAGTTTACAATAGTTATCCTACTTTTAGTAATCACTCTATCCTTACTTGAATCAGGGTTATCATATAATGTTGTTTGAAAAGCAGGTTTCCTCTCGATCTTCTCATACTCAATTGTATCATCTATCCATATTACATCCATGATTTTAGTTATAACATTATCAAGAGACGGCATAGGTTTATTTAACATAGATGAGGATTTCTTTGCAATCTCAGGTAGTATCTTAGTTATTAAAAGGAATTTATCCCTAGTTTTCTTACGTTTAACTTTCTTATGTATATGTCTCTGTACTTTTCTAGCACATGCTCTTACAGCTAGTTTAATCTCATTTTCTATCTCCTCTACATCAGCTATAGCTTCTTTACTCTCTGATGTAAATGGTATAAGAGTAGATGCAACATGCACCAAGATTATAGCAGGTCCAATAGGTATACCTCTACCTGATCTCTGTTCTAAACCATATCTGCGCCAGTCGATAGATGCTATAGCTTGTGTTATAGCGCATCCACCTTGCTGGTATAGTAATGGTACACGATTTGCAAATCTCATAAGTTTAACAGGTTCATCCTTCGGTAGAGTACCACCATATACTAATCCTACTTCCACTTGAAATGGATTTCCAGAATAAGCTGTAGGTGGACGAGAAACTGTTATTATAAACTCTGGTGATATCTCCTGTGTTTCATGTTTTAAACTTCTTTTAATAAGAGTCTCTCCTATAGGTGAGAGACAATCCATCGGAGGAGCCATGATCTTTACTTTTTTAAACGCTTTATGTAAAGCTAGGAATTCTTCTCTAGTCATTTTTTTGGGATTAAGATTTTTATCAAGATTAGCTTCTCTGCAAACTAATTCCGCTGTTCTACTACCCATACTGCTGAACTCAGTTGTTAGAAAGGAAGAGAGTTTCCTTGCTTTACTCAACTTAGCCATTTTTATAAGTGTACCAAGTTCTATACCATAGGGATGAGGTTTAATCTCTATGCTTTTCTTAGGTAGAACATCTGAGGTTCTCTCAAAAACATGGGTGTTTCCATCTACCTCTCTATATATTATCTGAGCATGAGGGTTAACAATAGATGTATTTTTTAGATACTCATATACAAAACGTTTACCACGGATATAATCTACTTTTATAGGTATTTCAATTCTTGTACCAGTTGTTTTCTCCTCCCATTGAACTGTATTACTGCTGATAACCTCAGCTCTATTCCTATTTGTATCGATAGCTAACTCCATTAGAACAGCTGGTTTATTCTCAGCTGTTTTAGATATAACCTTTGCATGTTTACCAGTTGTAAGTTGACCATATAATACTACAGCTGATATACCTATACCTTGCTGCCCTCTACTCTGTCTTATAGCATGAAACCTTGAACCATATAGTAGTCTACCGAATATATGTTGTATCTGATTTTTTACTATACCTGGTCCATTATCCTCTACAACTAGTAGATATTCACTATCTTCTTCCCCTTGATGTATCTCAACGACTATATCTGGTAAAATATTTGCTTCCTCACAGGCATCAAGACTATTATCAACTCCTTCTTTAACACTGGTTACAAGGGCTCTAGTAGGGTTTCCAAAACCAAGTATATGTTTGTTTCTCTCGAAGAATTCTGCTACAGATATCTCCCTCTGTTTTTTTGCAAGTTGTTCAGCTGTTACCCTAGTCATTTTCTCATTCCTTCTTTTTTATTGTTGCATCCCAATTCTGTAAGGGGATTAGAATTATAAAAGTATTCATCTAAAATATAAAAAGAGGATAGAGTTTTTTATGCTATTGTAACCTCATCGCATAGATATACATCTTGTATAGCATGGAGAAGTTTAATACCCTCTTCCATAGGTCTCTGAAAAGCTTTTCTACCAGATATTAAACCCATGCCGCCTGCTCTCTTGTTTATAACTGCGGTTCTAACTGCCTGTCTGAAATCATCTTCACCAGATGCACCACCAGAGTTAATTAAACCTACTCTTCCCATATAACTATTTAAAACCTGATATCTTGTTAGATCAATAGGATGATCAGTCATTAGCTCAGTATATGTTCTCTCAGTAAATTTTCCATAGCTAACACCATTTCTGTTTAAAACAGCATAACCACCATTGATAGTAGGTTGTTTCTGTTTAACTATATCTGCCTCAATAGTTACACCTAAATGATTTGCTTGACCAGTTAAATCTGCAGAGGTATGATAATCTCTACTTTCTACCTTATATGCCGGATTCCTTAGATAACACCATAATACAGTAG
>QMTB01000170.1 GCA_003649845.1 Thermoplasmata archaeon
AAAGAAGCAACTCAACATCTAAGGGAATTGATTGATAGAACCCTTCAAAAGAAAGGTAAAATATTGATACCTGTTTTTGCAGTCGGTAGAAGTCAAGAAGTTATGATTGTTATTGAAGAACTTATGAGAAATGGTGATATACCAGAGGTACCGGTTTATCTAGATGGTATGATATGGGAGGCTACAGCTATACATACAGCCTATCCAGAGTATCTGAATAATAGACTTAGAACTCAAACCTTCCAGAAAGGCAAAAATCCATTGTTATCCGAGATTTTTGTCAAAGTAGACGGCATTGATATGAGAGAGAGGATTATAAATGATCCTGATCCATGTGTTGTTTTAGCTACAAGTGGTATGATGATGGGTGGACCAATTATAGAATATTTCAAGGCATGGGCTGGTGATGAGAAGAATATGCTGATTTTTGTTGGATATCAAGCTGAGGGAAGTCTTGGACGAAAGATTCAAAAAGGATGGAGAGAGGTATCATTAGGTAGCGGTAGCAATACGGTTAATGTGAAGATAAATATGGATGTTGAAACAGTAGATGGATTTTCAGGTCATAGTGATAGAAGACAGCTTATGAATTATATAAGTAACATGTCACCTCGACCTGAAAGAATAGTTTTCCTACATGGAGAGGAATCAAAATGCCTTGATTTGTCGTCCTCTGTTCATAGGAGATTTAATTTCAATACTGTTGCACCGAAAAATATGGAAACAATAAGATTTGTATAGATTAGACAATAGGTTTAGCTAGATTCCATAGGCTTTCAAATTTATTATTAAGTTCTTCAACATCTTCTAGATCTACATATGCTGTCCCTATATATGAGGGTTCATCATCTTCCTTCAATATTTTGATACCATTGATAGCGAATTCCTTTCCAAATACATAGTTTCTAAGAGTACCCGATGTACCATCTGGAAATGCTCTTAACTCAAATTTATCCCCATAAATCTCCTTGAATTTCTTAATTAGTTCTTGGTCGACATTTGAATCAACTAGTATCTGTATCTTAGTATCCAATTCCAAGAATTTCTTGAAATAGTTGATAAAGGGTTCTTTAAAGAATCTGTCTCCACTGATATGAAATCTAACATGGTTGCTCTTCTGTAAACTGTTATGTAGGACATTATACATTATCCATTTACCGTTATATTCCAATGTTACATTACCGCTTCTTTTAAGTTTAATTCCATATTTCTCAAAGTTTTGTTGATAAAAATCGTTGTATATCTGTAGATGATGTTGAATCGCTGAATAGGTTTCTGGTGCTACATACTGTTTTAAATCATCCTTTATACTCTCCCATATAGCTTGAGGATGAACCGGTAGATAACTCTCCCTTCCAAAAGTTGAGGTATTAGATGTTGAAAATAGCACCTTTGCTATGAGACCATTTTTAAATAAACAAGATCTACCTGTTTCTAATGGTCTTCTAGTTATATTTGCTAGTTCTTCAGCAATTTTTAGAAAATCCGAGAATTCCTTAGGTGAATCAACAACTAATATTACATAATATACTGCCGCTTCCCTTGGTCTCTTAAGTTTCATACGTTCAAACATCATCTCAAAATCTTGTATATAATCTAGTTTGACATTTGTTCTTATCTTATATTCCATTTGCATCCACCAATCCCACTAATAGAAAAAGATATATGTTTTAAATATCTTGTGCCTACATTATTACCTGCATAACCCTGATGCAATGCTTAAATTTTATATGTGTATAAAATATTAAAGTATCTCAGTGGCTTGGTCATACTAAGATTGAAACAACTATGAATTACATCCAGGATGCAGATTTCTATTACCGCAAATATAACTATGATTGGATTAAGCGTATCCTTAGACAGCCTGGTAGAAGGCTGGAGGATAATACGCTAACAACCTCTGTTTCATATGGAAAAAATCAATCAAATCGTCAAACAACGATAAATCAACATGGAATAGAGTTAACAGGTAACATGCAGGATTATATCTTATTAGATACCATAGATTCAGATGATTATATTCAACAATTATCGAAAAAATCTATGGAGAAACCCCAGTTTTCTACCTCTGTTTCCAATGGAATTTTTTCAAAAAATTCTCTCCGAGAATCGATAAATCACCCGAAAACCCCTTTATCGACTGGAAATAACAGGAGTAACATTTTACGCCGTCTGCCGGACTCGAACCGGCGACCGCTCGGTTAACAGCCGAGTGCTCTACCAACTGAGCTAAGACGGCTTTCTCCTCGGCAAGGGAAATATAATTCTAATTAAAAAGCTTAACCTCTAAAATCCATGCTCTAACCGTATTTTTTTCATACTTGTCTCTACGAATCTATAGACAGTTGCATGTTTGCTTCCAGTAAGTAGTTTATCAACTGCTTTTTTAACAATATCTATATCTATGACATTGGCTATAATTGATATAGTATGACCATAGATAGAGATATAGGAATCTGTCAATTCTTCAAGTAAACGTTTTGTTTTACCATTTTTACCTATTACTCTTCCTTTTAATCTCCTTACATGCGTCTGTTTCTTTCCAACATAATCATGTATATCAAATATATAGAAATCCATCTCATCATCAAGTAGAGTCATAGCTTGTGTAGGATTGAATCCTCTACCAATTGCTCTTACAATATTTTCAACTTTGAAGATGAGCAGAGGATCATCAGTAGCATCCATATCATTTATGGTTACTTCACCTTGTTTTGAGTCTACATCTATCTTGATTTTTGTTTTTTCTTCAATAGAACGTTTTGTCTCACCTTTATGTCCTATTAGAACTGCAACTCGTTCCATAGGTATCTTAATATATCTAATCATTTTTCATCTCCCCGAGATGTTATTCTCCTATAAATATCCTCCCAATCTTCATCTATATTATATTTTCTAAAATATGATACGATGTTATGGATATCTCTTTTGAGAAATTCATATGCAAATGGATGATCTAATAAAACAGCTTGCCCTAAATCTATTATATATGGTTTCTTATCATATATGAGAATATTAAATGCGCTTAGATCTGCATGTACCAATTCAGTTTTATGGTACATCTTTGATATAGAATCTATTATTACTTGAAAAATCTTTTTTGGATTTGACAGTTTTACATCCTTCAGCAGAGGCGCGGGTTGATCCTCCGATCCAATATACTCCATAACTAATATGTTGTTATGTTTTATAATAGGTTTAGGTGCAGGAACTCCTATTGATTCTAATAATTCTAGGTTTTTAAACTCTTTAGAAGTCCATGTGTATATTATATCTCTACGTGTTTTATGAAAACTTTTAAACCTTGGATCTCCGAGAATGTATTGAGTCATGTGTTTAAAATTTGATGTTGATATTCTATATATTTTCACTGCTACACGAGTTTTTTTAGGAGTTACTCCAAGAAAAACGTTTCCCTCTTTACCAGTTGATATAGGAAAATCAAGATAGTCAATAATTCTATCTGAGATAAGTTTTTCAATATTATGAAGGGTTAATCTATCAAATACTTCATCTAATGTTTTACGATCTACGCCTATTCTGTTTATTATTTGATGCAGTTCTCTATCTAATTTTGCAATCTGTTTTTTAGATAAAAAAAAATCATCCGAAGACATCTATCTCCTCAGGCAGAAGTTTTCTTCTACTTAAAATCTTCGACTGGGTTTTTGTGTATCTAAAAATTACATCTGCTTTCTCATCTTGTACACTCCATGGTTTTATTATCAATAAATCGCCTGCTCTAACCCTAGCGGTTCTCTTCATCTTCCCTGGTATTCTCGCTAAACGGGATTTTCCATCTTCACATATGACATTCATTCTAGATCCGCCCATTAGTCTCTCGGCTATAGCAAACATTTCATTCTGATTCCTTTTAGGTAAACGTAATCGCACATACTCCTCTTGCTGTTCCTCGTTGAGATTTTCTTCTGACACCTTGGCATCACTAAATATAATTAAAGAGCAAGTTATTATTAAATATTACTTCTCTAAAACCCCTTATAACTTACTTCCTATAACTTTTCT
>QMTB01000171.1 GCA_003649845.1 Thermoplasmata archaeon
ATCCAATCTTTTTCCACCTGTAACTGTTTTCCTCTTAAATATACCCATCTCATTTGTCCCAAAATAAATATATTTACCATCAGCTGATAAAACCAATGGATGCGCAACATTATTACCATTATTACCAGAGTCTAAACAATTTAAACCATCATTCCAAGGCCCCCAATGCATACCAGCATCATAACTTATGAAAACACCATATTTCTGTGTTGCTAGATATATGATATCAGGATCACCTTTATCTATAACAAGTCCATAGAATTCTTGATTAACATCGAGACCATCAACTATAGGATACCAATTATCACCACCATCTACACTTTTCATAACTATACCATGGAAACCCTCTCTACCAACACCCCGGTTTTCACCATTCTTAGAACAAGCATACATAACATCATTATCCCTAGGATCAAAAACTATCGAGTAAACCCATTGTTCTCTAGGCCAACCATTACTACATCGCTCCCAATGTTCACCCCAATCATAGGATCTACTAACACCATTATAGGTTCCAGCATAGACTATATTAGGATTATCAGGTCTATATGCAAGAGAGAAAACTCCATCATTTAGAAAACCAACATTACTCTCCCTCCAACTTATACCATCATCATCACTTTTATATATCCCCTGAGGGAAGCTACCAAGTATAATCTTCCTATCATCCTCTGGATTTATCAGAAAACTTGTATATTGATATAAAGGCCTATTATCCCATATAGGCCAAGGATTACTCCATCCACCCAGTGGTGGAAGAGGAAGCCAGATATCGTAATCTAATCTATAAACACCATAACCTCTTGTTCCAACTAATACATCTCCATTATCATCTATAGAAATAGTTTTAACATCCAAAGTCGGTAACCCTTCATTGAGAGGCTTCCAGGTTTCTCCACCATCTATAGTTCTATAAACACCTTCCTCTGAACCAACATAAAGTACGTTTTCATCCTCTGGATCTACAGCTATACAGGTAACACCTATATCTCTACTATAAGCACCAGCAATTGGAATCCAAGTACTACCGCCATTAACAGATTTATATACACCATGATGGTATAGGCCAACATATAATACATCTGGATTACTTCTACTGATAGCTAAAGCATAATATCCCTGTCTAAGAGGATCATCCACCTTAAAACTAGTCATACCAAAATTCATCTCCATCCACGTTTTACCAACATCAATGGTTTTAAAGATACCGCCAGGGTAACCAGTAACATATAATGTATTTTCATCAGATGGATCAGTTAAAAGCTGCGAGAAGTATATCGGTGAGGATAACCTCTGCTTCTCATCCCATGTTATACTATAATCTCCGTTTATATGACCTAGGAATACACCTGCTCCTCTTGTTAAAGCATAGAGAGTATCACCTTCCACTATTAATCCGCCTATATTCTCATATGGTAAACCAATGCTTTTCTCCCAATGTCCTCCAGCATCTACACTATAGTATACTCCATGTTCTCCACCAACATATATAACATCATGGTTATCCTCATCGAAAACTAAGCTTTTAATAGGACCACTATCTCTACCAAGCACCCCATGATTTATATTCTCCCAATGTTCTCCAGCATCTCTACTGATATATACACCATTAACAACATCTGGATCTAAACCAGCTGATTCAAAGGTGTCAAATTTAACATCACATCCTCCTATAAGATAAAGTATATTTGAATCATCAGGATTAATATGTAGATTAGAGAAACCAGAATCTGGTAAACCACTATTATTTGAGATTTCAAACCAATCTATACCAGCGTTAATAGATTTATATACACCCCGCTCATGAAGTACTGCATATAGAATAGATGAATCCTTTGGATCAACAGTTATGCTAAGAGCAAGTCTAGGTATAATACCGGTTATATCTGTTACTTCACCATCTTCTATCTTAAATATACTACCATATTTACCTGGACCTATTGTTTTCATCGCTGATACATATACTATACCATTTGTATCAACAGTAACCCACATCATCCTTCTATAATCACTACCTGCATCAAAGAATACATCCCAAGTTTCACCAGAATCCATACTTTTATATACAACTGGTTTTGTCCTATCAGCAATATATATTATACTCGGATTATTTGGATCTATAGCTATAGATGCAACAGAAAATGTTTCATTACCAGGTAGTCTCTCCCAGCTAACTCCTTTATCCATGGTTTTATAGATTCCGCCACCCCATATACCAGCGTAAACCATGGAGGAAGTAGAAGCATACGAGTGAATATTTATTAGATTAAAGTAATCATTAATCTTATGCCAATTCATTCCTTTATCCTGGGATACCCATATAGTAGCACCATTTGAGCCAGTTGAAACAGCATATGTTTTATCATAATTAGCTACTATAGAAGTTATAGCTTCTCCAGCTACCTCTAAACCTGTAAACCAAGTTTCTCCAGAATCATGAGATACTCTAATCTTTGTTTTATTCTCAAAAGGTTTACAAGAATAACCACTATAAACTATATTTGAATCACTAGGATCTAAAGCAATTGTATAAGTATAGTCAACCTCTGATTCCCTAAGAAACCTCCAATTATATTCATCTCCTTCTCTAACGCCTCTATATAATCCATATCCATTATTACAAGCATATATAGCATCTTTACTCTGAGTTAAGGCATATATTGAACAAAAATTAAAAACCCCTGCCATCTCAGGAAATATAACCGTCTCCCAAGATGAACCACCGTCTCTACTACGTTCAACATATGGCACATCACCAGCGTACCATATAACATTATTATCAACTGGATCAACCATCCATTCATCTTCAATTAAATATATCATACCATTCTCTGGTAGATAACTCCAAGTATTACCACCATCAGTAGTTTTATAACCAGAGACATAAATGGTCATAGGATCTATAGGATCAGCTACCATTAAAACACCACTACTAGCAATAATACCATTATCACGTCTACTCCAATGTATACCACCATCACTAGAATATATTATACCAATTGTCCTAGTAGGTATATACAGTTTATTTGAATCCAATGGATCAACAGCTATATCAGTTACTTTTTTAACCCATAAACCAGGTTCTCTAGGAGAGATATTGATAAACGTCTCTCCATCTAATGTATATGTTATATCATCTCCAAAAGCAACAAATAATTTACCATCTTTAGAAACCCCTAGAAAATCAACACGATCAGCCTCTGGGAAATCATCAACTATTATACTATCCCAAGTTTCACCACCATCTAAACTTCTATATAATATCATATAAGGTCTAGTGTAATCTATTTTCTGTACCTCTCCTATCCAAACCTCATTGAGATTAAAAGGATTCACAAAAACCTCTCCAATCCAACAAGGCTCTACTCTACCGAAATCAACCTCACTCCAACTATCACCATCATCACCAGTATAGAATACCTTGCCTTCTCCAAATATATTAACTGTTATCCATACTCTACCATTACCCGCAGAAGATATACTAGCATCTAAAATCCCTTCAAATGGTAGATAGAGATCATTGGCTATATCAACCCAGTTTTCCCCTTTATCCATACTTTTATACACTATAAAACTTGTTCCATCAAATCTTATACCTATCATATATAAAACATTGCTATTTATTGGATTTATACAAAAATCAATCACCTCACCTACATCAGCAAAACCATTAGTAGCAACCTCCCATGTTCCACCACCATCTAAACTCCTAGCAAAATTAAGATAATTAGAATATAAAATATTTGGATTATTAGAATCGATTTCAATATTTGAAACCATAGATGGTATAGGAAGCGATATTAGATTCCATGTTTCACCAGCATCTATGGTTTTATACATCCCATAGCTAAGACCAACAGCATAAAGTGTATCTGGATCCTTTGGATCTATAACTATATCTGTGATAAATCCACCAGGGGGTCCATTAGTTTGAATCCATCCATCAGCAGAAGGAATAGTTTCCCTGTAGATGGGAATAATCTGCGAGAGACTACCTGGTATAAAT
>QMTB01000172.1 GCA_003649845.1 Thermoplasmata archaeon
AAATATTAATTTTACAGATGTTATTAATAACCACCTCAACGACTTTAGTGGCCGTCTTGAAAATGAATAAATAAGAAAAATATAAATAGAATTTAATGATTCTCTTTTTTAATGAGGAGAGAGGATTATGAAAAGGAAAAGGGCTCTAGTATTGGATGAAAAAGATGAGAAGGCTGTAGATATATTTACAGACCTCGGTATGCCTCGTAATCTAGCTAAAACTTTATTATATGTTTCACAGTTTGATGAGTGTCGTTCTGCAGATATAGAACAAGGAGCTGATCTAAGGCAGCCAGAGGTAAGCGTCGCAATGCAAGAGCTTAGACGTAGAGGATGGGTGGAGAAGAGAGATTTAAAGAAAAAAGGAAAAGGTAGACCTGTACATATATACAGGCTTACAAAACCTCTATCAGAGATACTTCAGAGTTTTGAAGAGGAAAAGATGAAGGAGATAGAAGAGATTAAAAAAGATCTTGATACACTACATGACCTACTCAAGGAATACGAGAAGAAATAGATATGAATAGTAGGATAAACAAGATATTCGATTTTACCTCTGATGTGGATGTAATTATCATAAAAAACGGCGTTGATCCATTCATTGATCCTAACTTCTATTATATAACTGGCTTATATCATGGGTTATTCGAAGGTTGCATAGCAGTATTATATTCGGATGGGAGGGTAGATCTATATGTTTCATCTCTAGAAGCAGAGATTGCAAATGAGAGCGGATATGATATAGCTATATATAAGGATCAAAGAGAGTTAAAAGAGTTAATCAAGAGAGATATAAAGGAGAGTAGCATAGGAGTGAACTATTCTACTTTACTTTATAGAGACTATAAATTCATCTCTTCTATCTTTCCTGATGCTAGACTTATAGATGTATCATCAGCTTTCATTAAAGCTAGGATGATTAAAGAAAAGGAAGAGATAGAGAATATAAGGAAAGCCTGTGAAATCGCAGATGAAGTTATGAAAACTATCCCAGATATAGTAGAAAGAGGTATCTCAGAGGATGAGCTTGCAGCAGAGATTGTCTATAGGTTGCTAAAGAAAGGTGCCTCGGAACCAGCTTTTACTCCTATAATATCATTTGGAGAACGTACATCTAAGCCTCATTATACTCATAGCTCTAACCGCCTCAAGGAAAATGATTTTATTTTATGTGATTTCGGAGCTAGATATAATGGATACTGTTCAGATATGACAAGAACATTTGTATATGGAACTGCTTCTGATAAACAGAGAAATATGTATACAACAGTATTTGAAGCGCAACGAATAGGCTTCAAAGAGATAAAACCAGGTATACCTGCTTCTCAAGTAGATAAAGTTGTTAGAGAATTCATTGATAGCACTATATTTTCAGATGGATTTATACATGCAACAGGTCATGCTATAGGTCTTTCTGTTCATGATGATGGAGTTGGTTTTAACAGTAACTGTAATGAGATATTGCAAGAAAATATGGTTTTAACTGTGGAACCAGGGATATATATACCTGGTTTCGGCGGTGTGAGGATAGAAGATGATATACTTATCACCAAGGATGGTTTAGAATTACTCACCAATAGTCCTAGAGAGCTTATAGAAATATAGCCTTTCTCCTCCATTACCTTTTTATTATAAAGTATGTTTAACCCTGTGGTGAGTGATTTCTATGAGTTGGTATGATGAGGTTGAGTACATTCGGAAGCAAGCTAGGGAGAATAATAAATTTTTCGCTGAGTCGCTACCTATGATAGCTAGCGAGAATGTTTTATCACCTCTATGCAAGGAGATGCTTATAACAGATTTCCATGGTAGATATGCAGAAGGTACGCCTGGTCATAGGTATTATGAAGGTTGTAAATTTTTCGATAGAGTAGAAGAAAAAGCGATAGAACTTGGTAAAAAACTGTTTAACTGTAACTATGTTGATGTTAGACCAACTGCTGGAACTACTGCTAATATGGCTGTACTTAAAGCATTGATTAAACCAGGGGAGACAGCTACGGTACTTGATCTAGCAAATGGCGCTCATATATCTTTTGGTAAATGGGGTGCAGCTGCAGTTAGAGGAATCAATCTTGTATCATATCCTTTTAATGACGAAGAGATGAATATAGATATAGATGGAGCAGTTAAACTTATAAGAGAGGCTAAACCAAAACTTGCTTTAAATGGGCGGTCAGTATTTCTATTTCCAAGTCCTATTAAAGAATTAGCAGAAGCTGCGCATGAAGTAGGAGCATATCTAGTATATGATGCAGCACATGTACTTGGTTTAATCGCTGGTAAACAATTCCAGGATCCACTTAGAGAAGGAGCAGATGTTATGACTGGTAGTACTCATAAAACCTTGCCTGGTCCGCAAGGTGGAGTAGTATTATCAGATCATAAAGGTGATACAGAGGAGGATAAATCATTTCTCATGCGTCTAAACTTTGGAGTATTTCCAGGTGTAACATCTTCATATCATCTTCATCATGTTGCAGCTAAAGCTATAGCATTTGCAGAACATCTAGAATTTGGAGAAGCTTATGCAAAACAAACTATTAAAAACGCTAAGAAACTAGCAGAATCACTTTATGATAGAGGTTTTAAAGTATTTGGAGAGAAACTAGGTTTCACAGAATCTCATCAAGTTTTATTGGAGATAGGACCTGGTAAAGGTAAAGAAGCTTCTAAAAAACTAGAAGAAGCTGGTATTATTACAAATATGAATACTATACCTGGTGATACAGATCCATTGAATCCATCTGGAATTAGAATAGGTACACCAGAGTTGACAAGGATAGGGATGAAGGAATCTGAGATGGAAGAGATAGCTATATTCTATGAAAGAGTTCTACTAAAGAATGAGGATCCAAAGAAGGTTAGAAAGGATATAAAAGAATTTAGAAAGAATTACCAGGAGATTCACTATTGTTTCAAAGAAGGATTCAGAGGCTACGACTACTATGAGATAGTTCCATGATAATAGCTATAACAGGTACACCTGGTACTGGTAAAACAACTACCGCTAATATCCTAGAGGAATATGGTTTAATTGTATATAATCTAAAAGATATTGCTATTCAAAATAATTTCATAGATGGATATGATAGAGATAGGGATAGCATAATAATTGATATTGATAAACTAGATGATTATATTGGAGAAATTGATAGAGAGATAGTTTTCATAGATGGTCATCTATCTCATCTACTAAGGAATGCTAGATATACCGTTATATTACGTTGTCATCCAAGAGAACTTAGAAGACGTTTAGAGAGAAAGGGTTGGAATAAGAAGAAGATTTTGGAGAATATACAGGCGGAGATATTAGATGTTATACTAGTAGAAACAGTTGAAAATCATCCTAGGGATACTATTTTTGAGATTGATACTACAAATCTTAAACCTAGAGAGGTAGCTGATATAATAGTTGATATAATGGATAACGATTTCATGGTAGATAGTTTTAAAATAGGTAGCATCGATTGGTCTGAAGAGTTATTAAAAGACGAAGAGCTTTGGAAGGAATAATAGATGGTGTTAGATAGATTTAGAGGAGAGATAGATCCTATTCTATCAAAACTAGCTAGATATGTTATAAAGATTAATCCAGATGTTTTTACATGGTTATCTCTCCTATTTGCTACACTAGCAGGTTTAACTTTCTATCTCTCATCATATGAAAACAGCCTCTATCTACCTATAGCTTCTCTATTTATTTTTATCAATGGTCTACTAGATGCGATTGATGGAAAAGTAGCTAAAATAAATAAGAAGAATTCCCCCAGGGGAGATTTTCTAGATCATGTAATTGATAGATATGCTGATATCTTTATAGTAGGTGGTTTATCTCTAAGTTTATGGTGTGATCTAAGGATAGGTTTCTTCGCTATAATCGGTATGTTTCTAACAAGCTATATGGGTACACAGGCACAAGCAGTAGGCTATAAAAGAGTATACTCTGGTTTACTTGGCAGGGCAGATAGACTTACATTGCTTATGATAATACCAGTGTTACAA